>CALFHW010000218.1 GCA_937876695.1 uncultured bacterium | reverse complement strand
CTAACCTCTCCCCTTAACCTTCCGGCACTGGGCAGGTGTCAGCCCCTATACATCGCCTTGCGGCTTTGCAGAGACCTGTGGTTTAGTTAACCAGTCACTAGAGCCATTTCACTGCGACCCCCGGGCGCTGGATCAGTAAAGACTTTACGCCTAGGGGCACCTCTTCTCCCGAAGTTACGAGGTAATTTTGCCTAATTCCTTAACGAAGGTTCTTCCGGTCGCCTTGGTCTATTCGACCCGTCTACCAGTGTCGGTTTGCGGTACGGGCGCCTGAGCATCGACGCTACGAAGTTTTTCTTGGCAGCCAGGCTCGACCACTTATGCCTCAAGGGCTCGCTATCACGCCTCGGCTCGACTCGCGGATTTTCCTACGAATCTCAACGCCTACGCGCTTTGCACCCACCATGTCCATAGGTGGGCTGGTTTACCTGATTGCGTCACTCCTTCGCTCCACTCAGACGGTACTGGAATGTTAACCAGTTGTCCATCATCTACGCCTTACGGCCTCGACTAAGGCCCGACTAACCCGACGCGGACTGACCTTGCGTCGGAAACCTTAGACATACGGCGATCACGGTTCTCACGTGATTTACGCTACTCATGTCCGCATTCTCACTTGTGTCCGCTCCAGCCATCCTTACAGTTGACCTTCACAGCTGAACACAACGCTCCCCTACCACTCCCGAAGGAGTTCACAGTTTCGGTACCATGCTTAGCCCCGGTAAATTGTCCGCGCAGGATCGTTTGACCAGTGAGCTATTACGCACTCTTTAAAGGATGGCTGCTTCTAAGCCAACCTCCTGGCTGTCTAAACAATCCCACATCGTTTTCCACTGAGCATGGATTTAGGGACCTTAACTGATGATCTGGGCTCTTTCCCTTTCGACCACGAATCTCATCACCCGTAGTCCGACTGCTGTGCTCTGGAGTAGTGGCATTCGGAGTTTGGTTTGGTTTGGTAAGCGATAAGCCCCCTAGCCAATCCAGTGCTCTACCTCCACCACTGAACGCACAACGCTAGCCCTAAAGCTATTTCGGGGAGAACAAGCTATCTCCCAGTTCGGTTGGCATATCACCCCTACCCACAGTTCATCCCATGTTTTTGTAACAACAAAAGGTTCGGGCCTCCACGAGCGGTTAAGCTCGCTTCACCCTGACCATGGGTAGATCACCGGGTTTCGTGCCTAATACGTGCGACTAGACGCCCTATTCAGACTCGCTTTCGCTATGCCTCCGGGTGTTACTCCCTTAAGCTGGCCACACGTATTAACTCGCGGACTCATTCTCCAAAAGGCACGCCCTCAGGCATTTACCGGAACAACCGTGTTACCACGGCGCTCAACAGTACATAGCCCTCGGACTGTTTGTAAGCGTACGGTTTCAGGTTCTATTTCACTCCCCTAGCAGGGGTTCTTTTCACCTTTCCCTCACGGTACTTGTTCACTATCGGTAGACAAACGTATTTAGCCTTACGGAGTGGACTCCGTTGCTTCCTGCCGAGTTAGCGTGTCCGGCAGTACTCAGGATCCCGACGGAAGGCAGAGCGTTTTCGCTTACGGGACTATCACCCTCTATGGCTGGTTTTCAGAACCATTCTGCTAACGCACTGCTTGGTAACTTCCATATGTCGGTCCTACAACCCCAACCAGCATGCTGGTTGGTTTGGGCTTTTCCGCGTTCGCTCGCCACTACTAGCGGAATAATCTCTTTTCCTGAGGGTACTTAGATGTTTCAGTTCCCCTCGTTCCCTCCTGGCAGCTATGGATTCACTGACAGGTACTGGTTGTTTAGACCAGTGGGTTTCCCCATTCGGAAATCCCCGACTATAACGTCTGCACACGACTCATCGAGGCTTATCGCAGTGTACCGCGTCCTTCTTCGGCGTTTGTCTCCAAGGCATCCACCGTACGCCCTTAGTAGCTTAGCCCACGTGATGCGGAGAAATTGAAGTTCCACAGTTAAATATTCAGTTGTCAATGTTCAAGCCTGCAAAGCACACGAGTGTGCCTGGCGCAGGTTACCTCGCGCAAGGCGAGGCGGGCAGAGCCACGTTGGCTGCCGCGCTCTGCGCACGTGTTCTCACATGTGCAGAGCGCGATCTCCAACTCCGGTAGGGACAAAACAGCCCGGATCAAACCGGGCTGCACGCAACCTCAGGCTTGTCCTATGGCGTATTTCGTTACCGTACCAGGTTTACGAAGCTAATCTTCGCTCTCCAGTTTTGATCTCAGTGGAGATGAGGGGGCTCGAACCCCTGACATCCGCCTTGCAAAGGCGGCGCTCTCCCAACTGAGCTACATCCCCGAGAAAAGTGGGCCTTTGAGGAGTTGAACCTCAGACCTTCCCCTTATCAGAGGGACGCTCTAACCAACTGAGCTAAAGGCCCAATCGACCTTAACCCCTGAAGAGTGACAGGAAATACACATGATCACAGTTGGAGCAAACTACCGTGAGTAGTTGCTCAATTCTCTAGAAAGGAGGTGATCCAGGCGCACCTTCCGGTACACCTACCTTGTTACGACTTCGTCCCAGTCACCAACCCCACCCTCGACGGCTCCCTCCCTTGCGGGTTAGGATACCGGCTTCAGGTGTTGCCAGCTCCCATGACGTGACGGGCGGTGTGTACAAGCCCCGGGAACGTATTCACCGCAGTATGGCTGACCTGCGGTTACTAGCAACTCCGACTTCATGCAGGCGAGTTGCAGCCTGCAATCCGAACTACGAACGGCTTTATGGATTGGCTCCACCTCGCGGCTTCGCGACCCGTTGTACCGCCCATTGTAGCGTGTGTGTAGCCCTGGATATAAAGGCCATGCTGACTTGACGTCATCCCCACCTTCCTCCGGCTTGATACCGGCGGTCCCGCGTGACACTTGTAACACGCGGCGAGGGTTGCGCTCGTTAGCGGACTTAACCGAACATCTCACGACACGAGCTGACGACAGCCATGCA
>CALFHW010000217.1 GCA_937876695.1 uncultured bacterium | reverse complement strand
CCTAAGCTTCGGCTCGTGGCTTGAGCCCCGTTACATTTTCGGCGCAAAGACCCTTATTTAGACCAGTGAGCTGTTACGCTTTCTTTAAAGGATGGCTGCTTCTAAGCCAACCTCCTGGTTGTTTTGGGATCCTCACATCCTTTCCCACTTAGCCACGAATTAGGGGCCTTAGCTGTAGGTCCGGGTTGTTTCCCTCTCGACGACGGACGTTAGCACCCGCCGTCTGTCTCCCGAGTAGTACTCCTGGGTATTCGGAGTTTGGTTAGGTTTGGTAGGTCTGTAGGACCCCCTAGCCCATCCAGTGCTCTACCCCCCAGGGTATTCGCTCGAGGCACTACCTAAATAGTTTTCGCGGAGAACCAGCTATTTCCCAGTTTGATTGGCCTTTCACCCCTAGCCACACGTCATCCGAGTCTTTTTCAACAGACACCGGTTCGGCCCTCCAGTGAGTGTTACCTCACCTTCAGCCTGCACATGGCTAGATCACTAGGTTTCGGGTCTAACGCGACGAACTGAACGCCCTGTTCAGACTCGCTTTCGCTGCGCCTACGCCTATCGGCTTAAGCTTGCTCGTCACGCTAAGTCGCTGGCCCATAATACAAAAGGTACGATGTCACCCTTGCGGGCTTCACCTGTTTGTAAGCGTCCGGTTTCAGGAACTATTTCACTCCCCTCGTCGGGGTGCTTTTCACCTTTCCCTCACGGTACTTGTTCGCTATCGGTCACTGAGGAGTACTTAGGCTTGGAGGGTGGTCCCCCCATGTTCAGGCAGGGTTTCACGTGCCCCGCCCTACTCGAGGACGCATGATACTTTACGCCTACGGGGCTATCACCCACTGAGGCCCGGCTTTCCTTCCGGTTCGGCTTATATTTCATGCGCCACTGGCCTGGTCCGCGTTCGCTCGCCACTACTAACGGAGTCTCTGTTGATGTCCTTTCCTCCGGGTACTTAGATGTTTCAGTTCCCCGGGTTTGCTCAAAACCCCTATTTTATTCAGGGCCTTGTACCTCGCTATGACAATTAGAAGCCAAAGACTGCATGTTGCCACACAGCCTCAGAGTTCTAATTGTCGGAGGTGGGTTTCCCCATTCAGAAATCCACGGATCAAAGCTTGTTCGCAGCTCCCCATGGCTTATCGCAGCGTACCACGTCTTTCATCGCCTCTCAGTGCCAAGGCATCCACCGAACGCCCTTACGACACTTGATCGCTCTCATGATCGATGCCCACCCCTCGGCAGAGGTTGCGCGGTGTTGTGCGCTATGGGGCATCGACGGAATAAGACCAGCTTGCTTCATGATTTGACCAGGACTGGCGGTCAGGCACAGTCACAATGGAGAACGCTATGGTCGAACCCGAAGGTCCGGCGCATACCGGTCAAATCACCTCTTCACGATGTCGGACAACTTGCCCTCGGATCCGATGACCCGACGGCGAAACTCTTGCTTTTCTTGCGGACGGCATCCTGGTGGAGCCAGACGGGATCGAACCGACGACCTCATGCTTGCAAAGCACGCGCTCTCCCAGCTGAGCTATGGCCCCTTAGGGACGCCAGAACTTGGGAATGACGATGGTGGGCCTGGGAAGACTTGAACTTCCGACCTCACGCTTATCAAGCGCGCGCTCTAACCAACTGAGCTACAAGCCCGAAGTTCGACACCCGAGGCGCTGGCCGAAGCCGCGCCCGAAGTCCGCAAGGAAAGAGAAACGAAGACGGCAGAGTTCCGCAAGGCGTGGCCTGAGAAGCCACTATTGTTCCAATGAAGAACCGAGAAGACCGAGGTCTTGAGGGCTCTACCTTAGAAAGGAGGTGATCCAGCCGCAGGTTCCCCTACGGCTACCTTGTTACGA
>CALFHW010000216.1 GCA_937876695.1 uncultured bacterium | reverse complement strand
AAATGCAGCAGGTGAGGGATAATGCTCATCCTTCGGTATGGAAATACGAAGGTCCGGTTTATTGCGCAGCCAACACAGCTAGTGCGGAGTTAAGTCCGGTGTATAGGTTTTGGAGTGAACGCAATAAGTCGCACTTTTATACTGTGAGTGGCAGCGAAAGAGACGAAGTTATTGCCAACTATGATGATTCTGTCTGGAAATTCGAAGGCATAGCCTACTATGTCAACGGCTCAATTCAGGCAGCTAGATCGACTCAAGTTGCAAGCGGTTGCCCAGCGTCTACCGCAAAGTGCGTCCCTTGTGTGCCCGGCTCCAGCAGCGCCTGTAGAGTGGAGGACGGTAAGTCAGCGGGGTTTCTAGGCTGGGCCTGTCAAAACAATAACCCAGGTAATATTCGCTACTCAGAATCCCGAAATGCCTTGATTTCAGTGCAGGGTGTAGAAGCAGCTTGCGGTAGTAGAGGTAATTCTCAAATGGGACAATACATGGTGTTTAGGAGCTATACAATTGGCAGACAAGCTTTAGCTGCATACCTAACTTCGATATCACAAGGCAGGCATAGCTCTTATGCGGAGGGTGACATAGTCTGCGGCAACTGCAGCCTTAGGTTCTTCTTCTCCAAGTACGCGCCTGCTGGGGATCAAAACGACCCCAATAGTTATGCTAACTTTGTAGCAAGCAGACTTGGGGTATCAGCAGACGAGGCTACTTTGAGCTGGGTTATTGCCAACAAGCTAGATCAACTTTTAGATGCAATTCAAACAAAGGAAGGTTGGTATGTCGAGTAAACAGAAAGTTGATATTATCATCCCGGTTTACTACTCGCCTGAGCTTACTTTGCGAACCATTCGCTCGGTACTCACAAATACCGACTTTTCGGTTGCCGATATCGAGGTGGTGGTGGTAGATGACAGCGCTGATGCTAGTTTTAACTCTTGTCTGAATTATGGCCTGCAGAGAATTGATCCTAAAGGCATAGTAAAGTTGTTGGTGCATGAGCAAAATAAAGGCTTTATCGAGGCTTGCTATACTGGAATTGAGCATAGGCAAAGTGATTATAAGTTACTGCTAAATTCCGACACATTTGTGATGACTGGCTGGCTGACTGAAATGTTGCAAGCTGCCCAGTCAGATGAGAAAATCGCTCTGGTAAACCCTTCCACCAATAACTTCCCTGTGATTGAGACAAAAATGCCCGCAGGCTGGAACAACAACATGCAGCACAGCTATTTTCAAAGCCTCAAACTCGACGGCTCGGAATACCTAGATATCGTTACTGCAGGAGGTTTCTGCTTATTGATTAAATCAGAATATATCGAGAAGTACGGTTTCTTTGATCGAATTTATGGCAGAGGATACTGCGAGGAGACAGATCTGCATTTCAGATATATTACGCAGGGGCTAAGAGCTGTTATTGCCCCCAAAGCTTATGTCTACCATCGTGGTGAGGGTTCATTTAGTGATACGAATGAGCGTTACAAAAAAAATGTGCAAATCCTGATGAGCAGATATAAAGACGTATTTGAAGGCACTAGGCCGGTATTTGAGGCTAAGACTACTATCAATGTCTACCGCAGCCAGCAGCTTGCTTCCAGGACTTTGGACGCAGATGTGTTAGTAATCTCGCCGACGAATTTTATGAAAAATGGCGGGGTCAAAGTACTTCATTCCATCACCAATGCCCTCAACGAGTACGGGCTATCCACGGTTTTTAGTTATAACTTCGATGAGGCGGGCGGCGATTCGGGTATTATGGACAAGATGTATGAGCCTATCAGTTTCGATATGCTATTTGAGTATGATTTCCGTCCCAAAGTGATTTTGTACTCCCTAGATAGCAACGCCTATCAGGCAGGTAAATTCGCTGCCCATGTTGAAGAGAAATATGGTTTTCTGCCCGTAGTTGTCAATATTTTGCAGGATGTAGAAGGTTGGTTCTGGGGTAGGGACACTGCCAAGTCTGCTAGTTATATTGGACTGGCTGATAAGCACTTTGCAGTGTCGGAATTTGTAGCGGACGCGGTAGCGAGCATTGTGCCCCAAATAGAAAAAGCTGATGTCATCACAAATCCTGTCAGCCTTGATTTCTACGGTAATTCCCTGAAAGTCAGGTCGGCAGCTGTCGGAAGCAGGCAGGCTAATGGAGGGAAACTAGTTATCACCGCCATGCTTAGGAAAGACGAAAAGCGAGGCGCTAATGTTATTGTTGAGGCTCTAGATATTCTAGACGAGAAGCTAGCTCATAAGGTTATTTTTCACCATTTCGGAGATTTTAGCTTCGGTAGAAGCTGGCGCAATATTGAGCGCCTAGCCCATGGATATATCGATGAATCAAAAGTTACCTCACTGTTGGCAACTAGTGATATTTTTCTGGAGGCCAGTTATTATCAAGGGTTTGGGTTGGCTGCTATGGAGGCATTGCTGGCCGGTAATACCGTGTTCTCCTCAAATAACTCCGGCGCTAGTTCAGTGCTGCCCAATTCTGCTAAGCTAAATTGGTTTCAAATAGGCAGCGCAGGTGATTTGGCAGAGAAAGTACTGCCCCATTTGAATGCAGGTGGCCCAGAAACTCAGCCACTGAGTTTAGAACAAATCTACAGCTTCTCCTTTCTGGAGAAATACCCCGTGTATGTAGATTATTTCAAAGGATTAATCGACCAAAAGACAACCTCAGAGCGCAAAGCACGTTTCTTTAAAGCATACAGCGAAGTACTAGAGACAATTAAGGAGCATACACTAAAAAATCCTTTCATCCTTTACCAGAAGTTCGACAAGACCAGACTTAGATACCGAGTACTAGATAAGTTCCTAGGTTTATTTGGCCTCAAGTAGGCTTCGACTGAGGATTAGTTTACAGGTAAACGATCTTTATAGCCGTTTGGGTAAGCCTTTATCCAATTAAAAGAATGCTGAACTGCTTGGCTGACATCGAGTTTTGGCTCCCAGCCTAGTATTTCTTTGGCTTTTTGATTGCTGGCATGAAATGAAATCGGGTCGCCAAGTCTAGGCTCACCGAAATCGTACTTCAGACTGCCGTGAATCTGTTCCACCATTTTAGCTATTTCCAAGTTAGAAGTGCCTTTGCCCGTACCGATATTGATCACTTCGCTGCCAATAAACCCAGTTAGATAATTAACTGCTTTTTCGTGCGCAGTTGCTAGATCAGACACGTGAATATAATCTCGAACGCAAGTGCCATCAGCAGTTGGGTAATCTTTGCCAAAGATAGTGAGCTTTTCTCTTTTGCCGAAGGCTGTTTCAATAGCCACTGTGATCAGATGGGTTGGATTTGGGTAGTCCTGACCGATTAGCATGCCTGGGTCAGCGCCAGCAGCATTGAAATAGCGCAAAATTACCGAGTCGATCTTCTCCGCTGGATCTACATTGGGGTCTGCTAAAGTCCTCAAAATATTCTCGACCAGCAGTTTTGAGCTGCCATAAGCGCTTTCAGGCTTTAAGGGGCTGTTTTCATCAACTACTGGTGTAGTGGGCGTGCCATAGACCGCTGCAGTTGAAGAGAATACTATTTTCTTAACGCCATTTTTTTGCATAGCTTTGATTAAGTTCAAACTGCCGACGACGTTATTGTCATAGAACTTGGTAGGGTGCACAACCGAAACCCCGGCCTCAATCAGAGCGGCAAAATGTATTACCATATCGAATTTATCTGTGGCCAGCGCCGACTCTATCTGCTGGTAATTGAGTAGATCACCTTCAATCAATTTAACTTCTTGCCCAGTTTCAGCAGAGATTATCTGCAAAGCCTCTTTGTGGCCGTTCTTTAAATTATCAAAAACTACAATCTGGTGCTTACCCGTCCTGGCTAATTCCAAAACTGTGTGTGAACCAATATATCCACTTCCGCCGGTAATAAATATTCTACTCATTATTTTCTAAACCTTTTTAATAAAATTAAGTTTTTGACCCTAGTTAAAAATTTGGCTAATGGTAGTAACTCGCTTTCCAGGTGTACCAATTTATCTGTAATTTCGGTGAGACTTTTTTGAGTGCTGATTAGTTCGCCTAGCCCGAGACTGCCAGTTTTTATCTGCTGTCTAAGTAGTCGGTTCTCGATTAAATTCCTAGCTTCGGTGTGTTTGTCTACCTCTCCTACTACAGTGTTTTGATAGCTACCACTGGCAAACGGCCTGATGTGATAGTTGGCAAGGGAGGCAGGCAATACCTTAATATCGAACTCCAGCAAAAATCTCAAGTTGAATTCCCAGTCACCGGCTACCTTCAGTGACTCATCGTAACCGCCAAGCTTGTCATAGGCTTCCCGAGAGTAGATAAATGAAATAGGAGGAATAGGGTTTCGGCCAGCTAGTTTTGCTAGTGAGATCACCTCGAGCTCAGGGTTGAAAAATTCGGTGCTGATGGTGTTTACACGGCCATCCTTAATCTCCTCCTTGAGCAGCATAGCCCGAGTTGCAATTCCCTGGTAGCTAGCTTTTGCATCTCCAGCTCGTAGCTCCTCTAAAAGAGTAACAGTTTTCTCTAAAAACTCTGGGGCCCAACTATCATCATCATCATGGATTACAATATACTGACTCTCACAGCTCGCAATAGCTGCATTTGAGGCTGCTTCCATGCCAGTAGATTTGTCGCGGTGCAGAACTTTAAGCCTACCATCATACTTAGCTAAGTACTTTGCCGTAGCTTTGTCGACTGTCTCTTGATCGCCGCCATCGTTGACGATCACATGTATCCAGTCGCTAAATGTTTGCTCTAAAACGCTCTGCATAGCCCTATCTAGAAGCAGCTCTCTATCTTTGGTTCTGGTTATTACCGCGACTTGGGTCATACTATGTCAGTTCTTAACTAAAAGTCTCTTTAGCTTACTAAGAACATTATACAGAAAATAGGTGATAGATTTTTGTTGCTCTAGATAATGCAGGTGCCACTTTAGCGAATGTTGGTATTTGACGAGGGCGTCTAAGTGCTGTGCATAAAGCTTAGGGAATTTTTCTACTAACTTTAACCTTAACTCTAGTTCTAATTCCTGGTTAATTGATCTTAGAGAATGGGCTCTAACAGGACCCTGGGGCTTATGCTTGCGGTAGAAGAATAGATACTCAGGAACTATCTCAATTGTTTTACCCTCGTTAAGCATGGCCAGCCATAGAGCGTAATCCTCCATTGCCTTGTAGTCCTCTAAGTAGCCGCCGACCTTTTCCCAATCTGCCTTGCGAAACAGGGAAGTGGCAGTAATTTGGTTCTCTATGATGAACTTCTCGATATCGAACTCAGGCTCTGCGGTCCAATCCTCATAGCCAAAGACCTTGGTATACGTGCCTACTACGCCGACACTACTGTCACCTAGCAGTCTAGGTACTGTCTTTTCCAGAAAATCAGGCGCAATTTTGTCATCAGCGTCAAGCGGGAGGATCAAGTCGCCACGCGCGTTTCTAATTGCCGTGTTGCGCGCGCTAGGCAGACCCTTGTTTTCAGTATGGATTACCTTGATGTTGTCTGCTCTAAGTCTATCAACCTGCGCAGGAGTGCGCCCATCTGTTGATCCGTCCTCTACAATTACTAGCTCCCAGTTAGTATATGTCTGACTCTTAACCGACTGAACTGCCTCGGCAATAAAGTCTCCATGGTTATAACAACCGATGATCACTGAAACAAGAGGCTTGTTGCTATTTACAGATTCCATATTATTCATAGGCATAAAATGCGGTTCCTTCAAAATTCCAATTAGCAGAATCATTTGCTATGATGGCATTCTTCTCACTTTCGCTTATAGTGTAGAAATGCCCTTGATAGCGGTTACTCCAGAATCTATACACTGGTTTAGTACCGGCTTTATTACCAGGAAAGGCGTAGAAAGCCACGCGTTCGTATTTCCAAATATGGTCAGGATAATTTGCTTCTACGGCGGCTTTTTCACTAGCATCGATAGTGTAGAAGTGCTTTTGTTTGCTACTGCTCCAGAATCTATATACAGGCAAGCTCTCTGGTTGTGAAGAGTTATAAACGCTATAACTCTCATTTTCGTAACTCCAGACGCTAGTTGGACTAGTATCGATGACGTTGTTCTTCTCCTCGATACTCGAAGTGTAGAAATGACCTTTCTTTTGTTCGCTCCAGAATCTGAATAGCTTTTGAGTACGTGGAATTGTGCTACTAGCTAGATCTAGCTTGCCAATGCTACTGCTGCCTTCTCTGCTGAAATAGACTACATTTCCAATTCGTATACTGCCGTTAATGGAGCCACTACCGGGGAGATTCAGCTTCTCATGGACGCTGCCTAGGTTCAGGCTGACGATATCGGTGTAGGCATTTACTACTAGTAGACGATCCCCAGCAGGGTATACCCTGGCAGCTGCCTGGTGGTTGGTGTAGGAGAAGTGGCTAGTTGAGTTAGCTGCTAGGTTTAGCTTCTGGATTGCGCCGGAGTTGCTGAGCGCGAAAATTTCTGTACCCAATCTGGCGGCTGAGAGATGAGCAACTCTGGAACTGTTCACAATAGTGATGACGCCGGCATTAGTCATTGTAATGCTCCTGCCCAGCACATCTGGGCCAGCTGCCAACTTTTCTTCAGCTAAGAAGAACGGAACTCCGATAAAGTTTATTGGCAGCAGGGTAGGCCCAGATAAACTGAAGCCAGTTTCGTTGTATACGTAGGCATTGTTGCTGGTATCTAGCAGGTAAACCCTGTCGCTACCTACGCTCAGCATTCTGGCTGTGAATCCCAATGCGTCTTGCCTGATAAGAGTGCCCGCAGCATCGAATATGCTGAGATTCCCTGCTTCTAACGCGTATACTTTGTTGTTGCGGGTATCTAGATCGACTGGCTGCCCCGTTAGTGTAGTAAATGTGGTGGAATTTCCCGCTGGATCAGTGCTCTGAATTATATTCGAGCCGCTATTGATGCTCAGAATATTGCCGCCCAGCTCAGCGATTTTGAGTACATTCCCGCTGGCTGCTTTCCACGAAGTGTTGTAGGTGATTTTGCCGCATTGCACGCCAGGTAAGGAGGTATAACCGTCAGGACAACCGGTATGATTTTGCCTCTTAGTCATTATATTCTTGGCCCTCACTCTAGTTCGGGCAATAATACCATCAAGTCTCTGATAGGTATTATTCCCAGGACATGAAGTCGATCCCCAATTCCTATGGCCGCTCAATCTGAAGTTATTCATGCCGGCGTAGTCATTTGCTCTTTCTAGTGGGTCGAGATTATACCTGCCGGCCAGCGTGGCTACCAGGGTCTCGAGGCTTGTAAGCATTGCAGAGCTTGGAGAGTTAGTGCTGTAATTGCCTAGTAGTCCTATCCCTACCGTACCGCGATTATGATCGGTGGCGTGACCAGCTGTCACACCTTCGCCGCCGTATCTACCCTCGAACACTGTGCCATCAGGAGCAATCATATAATTGTAGCCGACGTCAAACCAGCCGTTGGAGATAGCATGTCCTCTCCAGATCGCTCTGACATGTGCGCCATAGTTACCAGTACCTGGGTCGGTGGCGGTATGATGCACTACTAGATGTGTGATTGGCCTGTAGCTAGGTTTCCATTCGGGCCCATTACAATAATAAGGTGAAGAGGCGTTACCTCCAGTAGTAGGATTTTCTCCGCAACCCCATTCTTCTCTAGTGATGATCCTAATCCCGTCGATGTAGAGAGAGGTCGCTGATGCAGTAAAATCACTACCAGCATTTTCTGGCAGTTTATCTAAAATCTGCAAAGTCAGTTTATTGATATTTTGTAGCTCGGTTAATTCCAAGCGAATTTTATTAGCACCATCAGGCAAAGTAAACTCTGCGCTAATCAAGCCACTTTTGGCGTGTTCGTTTACTACCGACTCAAAGTTCTCAGAGCTAGGCGAGAGGGCCTTGTCGTACTCGTCAAACAGCACAGCTGTCTTCTGATCGGCAATTACCGCTCCGCTGGAATCCAAAAAGTTAATTTGGGCTTTACCGCCCGCAGGATAGGAAGTCGCGTGTAGTTTTAGGCTAAAT
>CALFHW010000215.1 GCA_937876695.1 uncultured bacterium | reverse complement strand
ACTTAGAATTACAATTGCGGCTGTAGTTGTACCAGTGGCATTCTTGGCCATTAACCTTATCAATCCTGATATCCCAGAGTTCCAACAAAACAAATCTGTACTCATCCCGCTAATAATTGCGGCACTGCAAGCAATATTGGTAGCTTGGGTGGTGGAGTTTAAGCTAAAAGGGGAGCGTATTTTTACAGTCCTGGCATACCCCGCAGTGTCGATCGGCGTGCTACTGGCGTTCGTGGATATTGTGATCCGCACCTCCGGTAATACTCTAGATAGGCTTTCCACATTGGTGGTATCGGCGCTTGTTCTGTGTGTGGTCACCTATATTTTGACATCCACTATGAATATCCTGAATTTAGCATCCATTCAATCAATCCCCTTGGGACAAGCGGGTAGGGCGGCGCACTACGTCTTGACTCTGATCTTCAGTTACTTCTCCTTTGTGCTGATAATTAACTATGAAATCAGTGTAGTGATCAAGTACCTGGCGGTATTTGGAGTTGTCTTTGTCTATACCTTCTCAGCTCTATGGACTATTGCGCTGGCCTACAGCCAGCGCTTCAATAGTAGCCTAGCTATAGCTTTGTTAGTGACGTTTGTCTACATGGTGCTCTCGGTCTGGCCTCTTGATTCCTTCTATCTGGCGCTTTTCATGGTGTTGGTATACTACATGAGCTTAGGCGTTGCCCTTGAAGTCCGTGAGATAATTGGCCGCTGGATTTGGTACGAATACACTGCGATCTTTATAGTTATTTTACTGTTAATGCTGACTACCGCTTCCTGGGGAGTTAACGGGACAATCTTCTAAAGCCCAAGGCAGAGTAGGGGAGGTGGGCCTTGGCGCCGGGCAGGGTAGATAACTATTCTACCCGCCAAAAAGTATCCTATAATATTATTGTAAATTATATATGAAGTAGGGTGAACAGGGCAGAAATATATAATGTTATATATATTAAATCAGTTACAAGAATGATACATAACATTTTAGGCATTGTGGATAACTATTTATATACCTGGAACCAATTGCGCTAAGTGTCATGGTCTAAAAGTTAGAGGTAACAACTACTACGCAGTATTCTATTTGAGAAAAGTATGATTTAATTCCAATAAATATAGTTTCTTATAAAACTACTACTCTAGATAAAGATAGCCCAAAAACCCATGTCAAATCTGCATTACAGTAACTGGGTATAATAACTCTTACACTCAGTTAATACAAAAACCAAAATAGAAGAGTAGCCCTACCCTAACAATTTCGGCAATTTTTTTGGTTTGTCCAAATGCGCATTTATTTCTTTTATTAATATTAAATGCATTTGCTTGTCTGCTCATTTCTCTGATAAATCTGGAGTTTATTGAAAATATCGGTTTTAGCCAATAAGCCCGTCATCTAAGCGTTTTAACAGGTTTAAGACCAAAATCCACAGTCCATACTTCCCTATCAGACTTCAGTTTATTTGGGTCAAGTCGGCTAATTGTTATACTATGGTGTATGGAACATACACCGTTACCTTACATGCGCGAATTCCTACTGGAGCTTGTGAATAACAACTATTCGCAGGAAACAGTTGAGAACTACGAAAGGGACCTGAATTTCTTTCGCAGCTTTCTGTGGAGTGACCCGGATATCAAGGGGGAGTTCACAAAACTAGATAAACTAGCGGTTAGTCGATATAAGGGATTTCTTAAGCAGGGGCAGCACCTAGATACTTGGTTAGAATTGCGGAAATTAATCGCTTTAAAGGAGATAGAAAGTTTTGCACCTAGTGAAAGTACTAAGTTAGCTGAAAATGGTGATGGTAAAGAGGGAGTTTCTACTGGCTCTCAAGAGTTGGACGCGGATTCGCCCGTCAATACGACAGATAGAGCCAAATCGGGCTACAAGGCCTCTAAAATCGATTACAGTAATAAAGGAGGGCTCTCGGCCAGGTCAATTAATCGAATGTTATCCTCACTACGAGGGTATTTCAAATTTCTGATCGATATTGACCAAGATGTCCCGATTCCACCTGACGCTATAAAACTACTTAAGACTGAAAAGAAGGAATCGCAGGTAGCTGAGTTTGCAGAGTTGGTATCGCTGATTGAATCTCCTACAGAATATGAGAGTGCACCTACAATTAAGCTGCGCAACAGGGCGATGCTGGAGTTATTATTTTCGACTGGGATGCGTATTTCGGAGCTAGTAAATCTCAATCGCGAGCAACTGCAGATCTATTCGCAAACTGGAGATGACGGGATCGCCGGAAAGATGTACGTCAAAGGCAAAGGCAAGAAAAGTAGATTCATTTATCTAACTGAGCGTTGTAAACTCTGGCTAGACGGGTATTTACAGACTAGGACTGATGATTACCCGGCTATGTTCATTCCATATCGTGGTGGCAGGGCGGGCACCAAAGACCCTGCAGCTGTGCGCATTTCGGTCAATTATATCCAAGATAGAATTATAACTTACCGCCGAAAACTAGGAATCATCGTGCCCACCAGCGCTCACAGCTTGAGGCACGGGTTTGCCACCTACCTGGCGGAGGGAGGCGCATCTCCTACAGCAATCCAACGTCTTCTCGGCCACGAGTCTTTGCAAACTACCACACGCTATGTGCATACCTCAGATAAGGTCGCGGAGAAGGCTCATAGGCAGTTCCATCCGCTCCAAGAGAGTAGTGATCAGGTCTCGGATAGCACCACCAATCATTCAAATCACTCAGAACCCACACAGGGAGAGGGGATCAGCAAGGACTCCACACTGTAGGAAAATAGGAAATCCACCCTACCCGTCCCCTACTCTGTTTTATGTAGACAAGAAGCCGAGGACTAATAACAGGATAGTAAAAATAGTAAACTCAGTCCCCAGAGAGACATATATGCTGAGCTATGAGATAATTGCTCATGTGGGAAAGATTCGGCAAAAAGCTTGGAGATTATAAGTATTTCTTGTTGGTAGTCATCATCCTAGTAACACTCTGGGTAGTATTCCAACCACAGTTTTATGCTTCAGTCGATGAACATAACTACATCCGCAGCGCCTACTTACTGAAGAGTGGTGATGACCTCAAAAATAATGCTGATCAATCTCTAGGGGGTTTTGCAAACAGTGCTGGTGACTATGTCTCCAAGTACAACATAGGTAGTAGCATAGTATTGGGCGTCTTTCAGTTCAGTCAGGTTAGCTATCAAGGCAGCCTTTTGGCGAACTTGCTGCTAACGCTAGTAGGCATGCTGGCTGTGTTTATACTGATGCGCAATATACTAGGAGGCAGACATAATTGGTTGGTACTGTTAATTGGTTTATATCCGCCGGTAGTTTATTTCTCAAGAACGGCATTTTCCGAAGTTAGTAGCTGGCTATTACTAACAATCAGCACCATACTGGCATATAAGTATTTCGCTAGTGTTGTCGATATTCATAGCCCCAACAAGAAATGGAAACACATACTGTTGGGCATTGGCCTTGGTTTCAGTCTAGGGACAATGACATTGACCAGGTATAACTTAGCGTTATGGGCAATAGCCTTATTACTCACGGGCGGTGTAATTACAACCAGAAAATTGTGGTTACAACATGATTTTGCTGTCAGTAAAATTTTCAGTAAGTTAGTGACAGCAGCAATTCCAATAGTGATAGGCGCAGTACCTATGTTTTTACTATTTTTACTAATAAATGTAAACTTATATGGCTGTCTTGTTTGTAGCGGTTATAAGCTATCTGGGGAGGAGTCGCTGCAGTTATCATTGTTCCCAGAAAGAATCTGGCAATACTTGCTCTATTTAACGCCGGTGCTGCTGGTCTTACCTGCCTTCTCCAGGAGCTGGCTCAAATGGCCATACTTGTTAACGCTCTATCCCCTACTCTTCCTATACTCAATTGCGGGCGGGGTGCTGTTTGGCGACAATATAGCCACTAATTTTATCTATGGGGTTAGGTTCTTCATGCCTCTCATACCGCTGGGACTCCTGTTGGCAATTGATGCAGCAGTGGGTATTCAGCAAAAGTATCTGAACAGGTGGAAGCTGCAAAAGCGCTGGCAGCAATTGATCCAGTACTGCGGCCAAGCAGTAGTTGTCCTGTTTATAATTGCAGTTGCTACCGTGGTAAGCTTTATTCACTGGGATTTCACCACGATTAGGCAGGAACAGTTTCGTTCGGTGGATTCTGCGATTGATCTTAAGTTCGCAATAAAGCCTGAACTGCAAAAACTATACATCCTCGGGGGAGATGGTGATTTCATCTTTGTGGGTGAGCACCTCCAATCCAACTTCGACAAAATTGCTTATATCGATGTAACCGGCAAATCCCTCTCTGATCTACAAACACTAATAGAGTCAATTAAGGCAGAAGAGAATGACTACGAAATAGTGAATTTTACCGAATACTCGCCGAGCTCGATACAGTCGCAAGAAAAGCTGGAGCAGCTAGAGGAGAGTTTGCAACAAACGGAAACAATAGGAGCAAATTAATTGAAGATTGGTAGAGCTTTTAGATATTGTAATTTGGCCTTACGATGCCCCCAAATGAGTCCAAAGGGAAAACCCGCAGGAATGACCCACCTTTAAGCTGCTCGCGCTTTACGAAGCCCACAGATGCGTCCCTAGAATCAAGACTATTGGTTCGATTATCACCCATACAGAAGTAACTGCCCTCTGGCACTACCCTCTCCACTCCCTCGGGCATAAAGCTCCCAGCTGCTGTGGGTTTGTCGTCCGAAATGTAACTCTCAGCAAGCGGTACTCCGTTAATAAAGACCCGGTTATTTTGGATTTTAACTCTCTCACCAGGAAGACCAATTACACGTTTAATCAGGTCAGGTTTGCCTTCTCGGCCAAATACCACTACATCTCCGCGCGAATAATTCCCACCTGTGAGTGCAATCAACTTATTGGTAAACAGAACCTGCCCATCAAAAAAGTTTCTCTCCATGGATTGACCGCTGACTTGCGTAGGGATGATGAAAAAAAGGTAGATCACCACCAGAAAGCCGGCGATTACAACTAGCACCTGCAAGGCGCCGATGATTCCTGCTAATGGGCTGGCGGCCTTTAGGGCGCTGTTTGAAGCATTTGAGTTGCTGGTGTAGTCGAATGGATTGCCGGAGCTGGCCATGATAGTTTGCTTAAGCTGCTTAAATTAGCTCAGTTTCTGTTCGAACTTTTTCTTATCGGTGTCGCGTCTGTTGATCAAATTGGTGTTCAGGTAGTTGACTAATCGAGTGGAAACTCCTGTCTTGTAGATTAATAGTCCCATAACTATCAGTATCATGGATAGTAGGATACGGTTTTCTGGAGCGAAAAGGTTCGTTCTAGGCAGGGCAATACAACCATCTGCATCGCAGTTGCCGTTTACGCAGGCGTCGTTGATGCAAGTGCCGTCGCTACAGGTATGACCATTTGGGCAGAGGTTCCCGGGAGCGCATTGATCTCCGCAGCCGATTGGGGTACAGTTGTCGCTAGCACAGTTGCCAGCTCCTTCGAGACAATAATCAAGTCTGCAAGTGCCATTGCTGCAAGTATTCCCCGATGGACACTGACTATCTGTCGTACAAGTACCTCCACATCTACCGGCCTCACATAAACAGGTGGAGGTGTTGCAGGTACTGCTCGCTGAGCAAGTAAGACCCGGTTCGTTACACTGTTCTCCTGGGTTCACAGCGCCATCACCGCAAGCAGAGGCTTGGCAGTTACCGGTGCAGTTTCCAGGTGTGAGGCAGGTGTTTAGCACGCAGGTACCTGCGCTGCAAGTCTGGCCTCCAGGGCATTGTCCGTTGTTGTTGCAGTTATTACCGCAGACTAGAGGTGTTCCACATTTAGCATCTGGTCCGCAGACGTTGCCCACGCATTCTGGTTTAGTACAAGATCCTCCACTACAAAGCATACCTGTAGGACACTGGGAATTATTGCTACAAGTGCTTCCGCAGATTGGTTGTTGGACGATAATGGTAGGTTGGCAACTGTTGTCTTGGACGATGAATTCCCCGCAGAGTTGTCTGTTTCTGTCCCCGCCATTGCAAACCTGGTCGACCTGTCCGCAACCTGCGCTATGATTTAGCCCAGCTGCTAGGCTTGAGACAGTTAGAGGGTTATCTAAACATTCGCCTGTTGCTGACAGTTTGGTACATTTGAAGGCTAGGTAACCCGTGCAAGTTCCTCCACCGGGACACTGGTTTGGCGCTGGCCGCTGACACTTCATAGCATTCTCTCTACCCTGACAGTAAGCCCCTGGCAAACACTGGGCAGTAGTAGTACAACTCCCCAGGTCAGGAGTAGTCCCAGTGCCACCGCCTTGATTAGCTGTGCCCCCGCCTCCTGTTGTCGGCGGATTAACTGGCGTCGTACCTGGGATGTCGATGCAGTTGCATGGTGCAACACCTTTATTTACTCCCTCAATTAGCTGGCTACTTACAGTGCTGCCAGCAACTGCGCTGCATGAACACTTACCTCCGGCAGCGCTGTTTTTTTGTTCACCTATTGGTCGGTTTTGGCAAACACTTGCAGGACTGGTATTACTACAATGCGTGGCTGTTGTACTCCCCGTAGCAATACAAGCGCAGTTCCCAGCCGCACCGCTCGCGGTACAAGTACAGACACCCTGAATATTTGTACCTGGCGCTTGCCCAACACAAACGTTATTTCCAGTTTTGCAAGTATTATCGGTTGCTGGCGGTTGTCCCCCGCCATTATTTACTGGGGCGCAGCTATTTGAAGTATTTAATTTGTCAAACTTTCTGCCGATTGAGGTGCAGTAGGCGTTACCTCTTCCTGTACAATCTGAGTTGAAATAGTTACAGTCTTGTTCAAAGGTTGCACCATTGTCACACCTACCCCCTGAACAGATGAATGTATTACCTGCCGCCGCATCATCAGGAGCTGTGGACTGTTTGGCTAGTTCGTTGGCGATGAAGATCGCCCCCCCGCTGAGTGCTAAGGCCAAAAATAACAATATCAAAACCGTCAAACGTCTTCTACGCATATGCTATATAGTTACAGAAATTTGGGAAGAATGCAACTGAGCAGAGGTTTAACTCAATACTCCCTATCCAGCATGTACTGCGCCATGCCTTGCAGAAATTCTTGAGCCTGTTTACCTGGAAAGCCATCATAGGATGAGAGTATCTGCTGGGACTGCTTGATATACTTGTGTGCTAGGTCCACAGAGTATTGATATGAACCGGTTTCTTTGATCAACACCCTAGCCTCTTCCACTTCGCTAAAAGTAATGTCTGACTTACCATTCAGCTCCTTAAGGCGTTTAATCTGAGCTGGGTTACCCATTTCAAATGCTTTGTGCATCAGTAGAGTGTATTTGCCCTCTTTCAGATCTGAACCCACGTGTTTGCCTAGTTTATCCTCAGTGCCGTAAATGCCCAGCATGTCATCTTGGATCTGGAAAGTAATGCCGGTGGGCACCGCAAACTCAGACAATACCCTCTTTTGGTCATCATTTGCACCTGCTAGAGTCGCGCTCACTAAAAGTGGTGTCTCGTAAGTGTAAACACCAGTTTTGAGTCGGTGTAATTGTAAAATTTCTTCTTCAGTCACGTCTTCTCGGACTTCTGTAAACACATCTAGCATTTGGCCATAACCCACTAGTTGCAATTGTCTCTCCATAATTTGGAGTGCCTTGACATGTCTATCTGCAGGAAATCCAGCGGACAATAGGATCTCGTGGGCCAGATGCGAGATGACGTCCCCTGCGCAAATGGCAATACTCTGACCAAAGTGCCTAGCATCGCGCCTTTGATAGCGCTGCTTGTGAATCTGCTCATACCTAGTGTGCATAGTAGGCACACCCCTTCTGAGATTATCGTCGTCCATGAAATCGTCATGGATTAGCAGGTAAATCTGAATTAACTCAATAAAGACAGCTGCCTTCATGATTTCCTTGCGATCAGTGCCTCCGCATAGCTCATAACCTTTGATCATCAGCGCTCCCCGGATACGTTTGCCGCCTTCTGCTTGTGGAATTATCTCCTCAACTGCCTCTGCAATTAAAGGTGAAATCTTTTGGCTGCGATCTAACTCAGCTCTTAAAGCCTTAACTACCTCTGTTGTAACCTCACCTGCCAGGTCTTTAAGTTCAGTTCTAAAATCCATAGGTCGATTATGCCCCTTTAGCTAGACAATCGCAATAGCCGTCACCCTATCTTCACCGCGTAATCTTATCAGCCTTACGCCAGAAGTTTGGCGGTTGCGCTCAGGCAGGTCGTCTGTCTTTATGCGCACAGCTTGACCTCCGGCGGACATAATCATAAGTTCCATATGTGGGTGATCTATAAGTCTAGCAGCCACCAAATCGCCAGTCTTATCGGTGCATCGGGCGGCAAAAATACCTTGTCCGCCGCGGTTCTGTTTAGTAAATTGCTCGATGGAAGTAACCTTACCAAAGCCCAGCTCACTGACCGTCAGCAATATATTTTCTTTCATCCTGACAATATCTGAAGCGATGATGTAGTCACCTTCCTTCAGCTTGATACCCCGAACACCCATGCTAGCTCTGCCAGTTGGACGCACGTCTTTTTCGTTGAAGTGGATGGATTTGCCCTTGCGAGAGACCAAAATCACCTCATCCTCGCCCCTAGTGGGTTTGACCCAAGTCAAATCGTCTCCATCCGCCAGCTTAATTGCAATCAAGCCATTGGCTCTGATGTTGGCATACTCGCTAAGCAGGGTCTTCTTGACTGTACCCTGACTAGTAGCCATGAATAGGTATTGGTATGGGCCTTTCTTGGCCTCAGTCTTCTCTTCGCCCTCTTGCATAATGTCTTCGTCCACCACAAAGTCGCCCTCTTTGCGTTTGGTCAATATACTAGTGACTCGCTCGCTACCTTCGATATTGATCAGGTTGATTACGGCAATTCCTTTGGCAGTTCGACTGAACTGCGGGATGTCGTAGACTTTTTTGATAAACACTCTACCTTTATTTGTGAAGAACATAACATCGTCATGGGTATTGCACCAGAAGATGTTGCTGACAGCGTCGTCATCCCTGGTGGTCATGCCTTTTTTGCCGATTCCACCGCGCTTTTGCAGCTGATACTCGCTGTCAGCCATGCGTTTGATATAGCCTTTTTCGCTGACGGTGACGATCACGTTCTCACTAGTGACTAGGTCTTCCTCGCTGATTTCACCGATCTTGTTTTTAAAGACCTTGGTGCGCCTATCGTCGCCGTACTTTTCGGTTAGTTCAACTAATTCAGCAGATATAATCTCCACTACCCTCTCAGGTTTAGTCAAAATATCAAGTAGTTCAGCTATAGTCTTTTGAATTTGTTTATACTCTTCCTCGATCTTTAGCCTTTCAAGTGCTGCTAAACGCCTCAATTGCATATCCAGAATTGCTTGTGCCTGTAGGTCAGATAGTTTAAACCTAGCCATCAAATTTGACTTAGCTACATCTGCATCCTTACTCTCGCGAATAGTGCGGATAACCTCGTCTAGATTATCTAGAGCGATCATTAACCCTTCCAGAATATGCTCTCTCTCGCGTGCCTTGGCTAGCTCGAACTCCCTCTCTCTGATAACTATTTCCTGCCTATGGCTCATGTAGAGCTCGATGTAGTTCTTTAAAGTTACTACTTTAGGTTCGCCGTTAACTAGGGCAAGCATGTTGGCGCTGAAAGACTTTTGTAACTCAGTGTACTTGTATAGCTTATTGAGTACGGTATTGGCATTGCCGTCACGCTTGATCTCCACCATAATGCGCATACCCTCGCGGTTTGATTCGTCGCGGATATCGCTGATGCCCATAACTTTTTTATCTTTGACGAGATCCGCAATCTTGGCTACCAAGCGCGCTTTGTTGACCTGGTAAGGAATTTCGGTGATGATGATTTGGTACTTACCGCCTTTGCCTTCCTCAATCTTAGCTACAGCGCGCATCATGATCCTACCTCTACCGCTGGTGTATACCTCTGAGATCGCCTGAGTATCGTAAATTTCGCCGCCAGTTGGGAAGTCAGGTCCGGGCAGGATCTTGGCTAGCTCGGCGGTCTCAACTTCAGTAGTGAAAATCGGCAAGCGCGCTTTATCTAGCGTCTCTAGGTCTGCTTGTGTGCGGATTTCGGCG
Organism: uncultured bacterium; assembly: GCA_937876695.1. Classification (GTDB taxonomy): domain Bacteria; phylum Patescibacteriota; class Dojkabacteria; order CALFHW01; family CALFHW01; genus CALFHW01. The sequence goes on along the minus strand of CALFHW010000215.1, from coordinate 24,333 downwards.
GCGTATTTAGGCTCATAGCCTTCTATTTGATAGACAGGTTTGCCATGCTTGATGCCCGCTTGAATTGCTGCCACCACTTCGCGAAGGTTGTGAGGAGGGATTTTGGTGGCCATTCCAACCGCGATACCATCGGCTCCATTTAAAAACAATAACGGCAATTTAGAAGGCATCAGAACTGGCTCGCGAGTATTTCCGTCGTAGTTATCTGCGTAATCTACAGTATTTTTATTTAGTCCCTCAATGATATCCAGCGAAATTTTCTGCAACCTCGCCTCGGTGTACCTCATGGCAGCTGGGCTATCCCCGTCAATTGAGCCGAAGTTTCCTTGGCCGTCGATGAGCATGTAACGCATATTGAAATCCTGGGCCATACGTACCATGGCGTCGTAGACAGCTACATCGCCGTGTGGGTGGTACTTGGCGATCACATCTCCCACTGTTCTAGCGGACTTCTTGTAACCCGAACTAGGCAAAATGCCCAACTTGAACATCGAGTAGATGATTCTTCTCTGCACCGGCTTGAGGCCGTCGCGCACGTCTGGTAATGCTCTAGAGACAATCACACTCATAGCGTAGTTGATGTAGGCATTGCGCATTTCAGCTACAATCGATCTGTGCGTGACATTGGTGCCGCGCTCATCTGCGCTAGGTGTTGGGGTAGCTTCTGTAGTTTCCTTTAGGTCCTCAGTTGGGGTTAAATTATCGTCCATATTTCCAGTTTCATCCATATAAATTACAATTCAAAACGAAAGTCACAAGTTATTTTAGCACAAAGGTCTGTCAACTCTAACGCTGTAGTCTTACCGAAGCAAATCCGCAGCCTGAGCCAATATGCGCGAACTTGAAACTAGCAACTCCATCCACCACAAACCCAAGGGACTGTAGTTGGTTGATCGATAGTGCTTCCTCAAATGTGGCGGTGTTGAAGCCAGCGTCTTTGAAGCCTTGAATACTTCCTTCGTTGCCGGTGGCAAACTCATAACTAGCAAAACTGCCATCTATCCTAAAAGTCTTGGCTCCACCATTGAGCTCACCAGCATTGGGGGCGATTATCAGATGTTGAGGTGGTAGATAATAGTAGAAGCCGCCGCTCATAGGGTTTGGCTCTACCCTGATAGTAGTATTGGCAGGGATAAGCACCAAAGTATCGTCCAACAAACTATCATTCGACCAGGTTAAATCGCTGCTGCTATCGGTGCAGATAGTTATCTCTTCACTAGAGTACTGAACTGCGCTATCGCCATTGACGATAAACATGCCTGGAGGCGCTAGACAGCCTTCTCCACCTTGTGTTTGAAATACCCCAGTATTGAATTGCTCACGGCAATAGCAAGTCCTGGGGCAGCCCGCGCCTGGTGGATCGCACTCCTCTATTCCTTGAATAACCCCGTCGCCGCAGATGGGTTGCTGCACGCTGGCTAGGTTTAGTCCGTAGCGTAGCGCTGGTATAACTTGCGGGCTTAGCGGTAGTTGACTCTGGATCACCGGTGTGGAGCCTGAAACTGAGCCAGTGTTGTAGCTGAAAGCTTCGAGTTGGCGAATTTGATTGGGGAATTGACTCGAGGTATCTAGTGGGCGAATGGAAATGCTGGTGGCGGCGTCTTTACTTACGGTACGGATGCGTAAAAACTTATATTTAGCAGTGGCTGGGACTTTACTGACTGTAATATCTCGTAGATCGATGGTAATTGAGCTGTCTCCCTCTAGCCTGGGAGCTGGGCTAAATATACCAGCCGCCCCGCCAGCCTCGTAGTTACCTGCTAAATCGACGATCTGCTTGGCGGTGGATAGTTTGCCGCTGGCCTCTTCATAGATCAAGTCTATTTCAAAGCTAGCTTCCCCTAGCCAGCTCAGCGAGATGCTATCGCGGTAGCTATTTGTCCCTTGACTGAGGATGATGTCGAAGTATTCGTCGATGCCGAGGTTATAATTACTCACAGTGGACTGCTCGCTGGCGGTGATCACACTGCGCCGGCCGTCTGGATCTGTACGGCCGCAAATAATCTCGCTACCTGCCCCGGAAGCCGCCACGCAGTCTAGTTCTCCAAGCTTGCTGCCTGCCAGGCTAGCTAGGTTCAAACCAGGACTCGATAGCTCATCGATGACAGATAGCAGCGTCCCTTCTGCAGCGTTGTAAGATTTAGCATAGTCGACATTTCCCCCCACCTGTGAGGCATTTCTAGCTGCCACCGCAGTCACCCCAATTACCGTCAGCGATATCACCAGCAGCAGCAGCACCGTCATCACCAGTATCTGGCCTCGTTGTCTCATAGCATCAACAGCTTTCCCAGGAATATTCAACAGTTTCTCTTCAAGCATAAGTCTATTGTAGATTGCTAGCTACTAGCTGTCTAGTTTTAGATTAAGCCAGATTTCTACAGCTTGGGTAGAACACTCTAGAAAATGATCGATACGAATGGTATAATATACTAAATATATAGTGTATTAAACAGGTATGGGAGGTATAGAACAAATTAGTACAGATGGTTTTGTCAACCCTTCTGGTAGAATATCTGAGGAGCACCAACCTCAGGAGAGATATATGAACTTCTCCTTCACCCTTCATCATCCTGGTGATCAAACTGAAAGCGCCGACCCACAAAGTATTACCTTACTGGCATACTTGGTAGGAATGCCTACCCATGGACAGGCAAGTCGGCAAACCCTCATCAATACCTTTTATGAGGCGTTAGCTCAAACTGACACAAATAAAGGTATAAAAATAGAAGTGAATGTACTTGCCCCAGGTGATAGTGGAATGCGCGATGATACTTGGAGATCGTTTGCTGATGCTACGAATGCAGTTGACCCAAACAAGAGACCACAACTTCTTTCTGACTCCTCAAAACGGCTAAATGGGCAAGTTAACCTTCAATGCCATAATTTCCCACAAGACTATATTGAACAAGTTGTAGCTTATTCAACCTCACTGAAGCCTGATCAGCAGCTTGAGATTACTGAGGCTGCACTGCATAAGACCTTCGAGGTTGCTTTTGCAGAGACTGTCAAACAGATAGAAGCTGACCCGGAATTACGGGATTACTTTAACAGCGGGCTAAAGCCTGAATTAACATACTCGGACTCTATTGGGGAGTTAGTAACAGAAAATGCAGGTTTGGTACCATTTCTCATGACTGGTGCCATCAAAAAAATAGTATCTGAAACTGGGAAACCAGTAAGCGAATGCCTAGAAATATTTCTGCAAATACCGGAAGAACAGTTGAATGATTGTTTATTTGGTTTGCGAATAGGAGTCAATGGAGCGCTCCAAGGCACTGGTAGCCTTCCCCCAGAAGAGCTGTATATTTTCGGTTATGACGAGCATGGTGTTCCTTCCCTCCAGCTAGACCAGGATGTTTTGAGAAGAAAAGCCAATGAAGTTGCCCGGCAGAATAGAGCTCGAAACAATATGCTTGAAGCGCTCGGCGCATTTGCAGATATTGCTCAGGAGAGAGGGCTTAAGATGTATTTTATGCCTAAATCACTCGGATTTGGGGCAGCTAGAGCCGGAATCTGCCCGGTTGCGCTCAATGTTCTAGCTCGCCAGAGACCCTACTCTGCACAGGTGGCTCTTGCCCGTAGAGTGGTCGAGGAAGTTTTAAAAAACTTTGTTGAAAATAATATTTGAGCATAAGACTATGAGTAATTTTGAGGACTTCCACTTTGATTTTGATGAAGATGAACCTAGTCAAGAAGGTCTTGATAGTCCCAAACCTGTACCTTTGGTTTTTAACTTCGGTCCTGCAAATACAGATAGTGTGAGCATTATGGTAACAGCAAAATCTGATACAACTAATACTGAGGAGTTAGTTGATAGATTAAGGTACATTTGGCTAACTTCAGAATCTGCCCGAGGTCAAGCAAACACAGTGGGATTTGAGCCAGTATATCAGTCCAAGCCCTACGGCCCTGTGCATCAGACCTATAAGCCACTCGCACAGATTAAGATAGAGGCAAATCCCGCAGACAGAACTAAAAAACTTTCACAACCGTCAAAAGACCTAAATGCCTTTGTAAACAATGCTTGTGATAAGTTGACAGATCAAGCTATTGAAACTTATCTCAGTGAAATAAATAGTGTTTTGGATGCTACTCTTCCCTCCAACAATTTATTTACGTTAGTTATGAATAGTTTTGAACGCGTCTATAATGAGGTAGCTTGGCAGATAAGGGCTGACGATTCTCTAGCGCAGTCACTTGATGAAGTATTTAATGGCCAACTGACATTCGCTGATAGCTATATGAGATTATTGTTCGAGAATCACAGCGTGGTGCCTTTTCTGGTGCTTGGTTTAGTAAAGAAGATGCAAGAGACAAATAATGTCACCTTAGATATCGCAATTAACCAGGTACTGAGTATTGGCGAGGGTAGACTTAATGAACTTGTTTATGGTCTTAGATATGGCGTTAACGGGGCTCTGCAAGGCGAGGTTGCACCGCCTCCTAGTGATCTATTTCTAATAAAAACTAATGAGGAAGGGAAAATAGAGGTAGAACTAGACCCAGTTATCGAAGAAGCAAAGTCACGAGCGGTTATTAATAGAAATGCGGGTTATAGAGATTTGCTTAGTGCATTGGAAGCGTTTGACTCTGCAGCAGAGAAGCAAGGTATAACTTTGCTTTTTAACCCTGATAAATTAGGGCTGCTCATTGGCGAAAGCGGTTTATGCCCCGTGGCTCATAAGGATAGAAGCGGCGGGCAGATATATCTCGGCCAAGTTCAACTAATCAGGAGGATTCTAGCTGTCTTCAATGATTAATCCAGAAAGCGATCTACAACAGGTCATACCGCTAACCATCAATTTTAGATATAAAGGTAGCGAGCTCTATAATGTAGAGGCGATGGCGACTACTTATAGCAGTCAGCTGCTAACGGTCCAGGAACTTAATGAGACCATGCTTGCTACCGATATGGGGCTCGTAACCATTGAGATGAAAACTCCCGCCCGAAGCTCCCTAATGGACTGGGAGGATTACTATGCGCAGCTGCCAGACATAGAGGGACATTCAAACCCCATGAAGAGGATTGCTAGTCTTTCCACAGATGCAAAGCACCTCAGCAATCAAGTAAATAAACACTGCGAATTAATTCCTGACAGTGACATCACCGCTGTTATTGAATCTCTGGGTGATAGATTTAGTGTTGATGATTCAAGGCTTCTGATGAACTCCCTATTTCGCACATTTGATTTGGCGTATAAAAGCACACTCGAGGAAATAGTCAACGAAAAGGTCTTGGAGGATGCTCTCAATCAAGTATTTAATGGTACCCTGACTTACGCCCAGTCTGTTAATTCGCTGATGGATGAAAATAAAACGTTAGTTCCTTTTGTAGTTAACGGCATAGTTCAGGCAGTAATGAAATCGCAAAGTATTGAGTATGCTGGGGCGATGGAGATTGTTCGGTCACTGGGTGAAGATAAACTAAACAGCGTGATTTTTGCTCTCAGAGTTGGCAACAACGGTGATCTACAAGGGAGAAATGCCATTGAGATTTCAAACAGATTTAAGGTAGGTCCTGATGATGATGGGAACATAACTGTGGGACTTAAGAAATCCATTCAAACCAGTAAAGCAGTCGCAGTCGTTGAGAGAAACACAGCTCGTAAAGAACAATTCAAGGCTATGAAGGTCATGATTTCGGTTTTAAAGTGCAGAGGAGTAGATATATCTTTCAAGGAGGAGCGTTTCGGCTTTCACACTGGCACTGGTGGGCTCTGCCCTGTCGCCCATGACGATAAAACTCATGGTGAAGCATACCTGGGCCAAGTTAAGTTAGCACTGCGAATTATCAATCTGCTAGATCGGTATATTCAAGCTAAGCAAGCTAGAATTAAATCAGAGCCTTAAATATCTAGCAGCGCTTTATCGCTGTTTGTCTGGATGAATTTACGCCTCGGAGGCACCTCATTGCCCATCAGCATTTCGAAAGTCTGGTCTGCTTCCTGTGCGTCTTCGATGCCGATTCGTTTGAGCATGCGACTTTCGGGGTTCATAGTTGTCTCCCATAGTTGGACTGGATTCATTTCTCCCAAACCTTTGAACCGCTGCACAAGTTTTGGGGTGATGTTTTTGTCGGCTAGTTGCGCAAGCTTAGCGTCTCTCTCCTCTTCTGTGATAACCCAAGTGACATTGTCTTTGTCCACTTCGATTCTAAATAGCGGTGGCTGTGCGACGTAGAGATAACCCTGAGTGATCAGCGGTCTGAAGTGCCTGAAGAAGAAGGTGAGCATCAAAGTAGTGATATGCTCTCCGTCGACATCGGCGTCGTTCATGATGATGATCTTGTGGTAGCGCAGCTTATTCTCGTCATACGTCTCACCTATACCAGCACCTAGAGCGATGACTACGTCTTTGAGCTTTTCGTTGCCCAATACTCTATCGATTCTGTATTTCTCGGAGTTAATTGGTTTACCAGAAAGTGGCAATACTGCCTGAGTCTCTCGGTCCCTACCCTGTTTCGCTGAGCCTCCTGCTGAGTCTCCCTCTACGATGTATAGCTCGCAATCTGCGGGCCTTCTGCTAGAACAGTCTGCTAGTTTACCTGGCAAGGTGCCGCCTTCCAGCGCGCCCTTACGAATGACAGCTTCTCTAGCAGCTTTAGCGGCGCGTCTAGCTTTAAATGACAGCGTAGCTCTGGCTAACACAGACTTAGCGTCGTTTGGATTCTCCTCCAAGAATCTCTTCAAACCCTTCTCTACTACCTTACGCACCGCCTGGGTTACTTCGGGATTGTTTAGCTTGATCTTGGTCTGACCTTCAAACTGCGGACTGGCTACTTTTACCGAAATGATGGCGGTCAGACCCTCTCTAACGTCCTCTCCAGAGAACTTGACCTCGGTGTCGGTGTTGTAGTCATTGATACTCTTAGTAATGGCCATTCTAAAACCAGCCAAATGCGTTCCGCCCTCGGGGTTGATGATGTTGTTGGCAAATGTCAGGCACCTCTCTTGAATGTCATCTGTGTACTGCACTGCTACTTCTACTCCGATGTCGTCCTCGGTATCATTGATGTAGAATATATTTTTTTGCAGAGATTTGTATTGTTTATTTAGCTGCCTCACATATGACCTAACTCCACCATCAAAATAGAAGGAGTAGTTGTGCTTTTTGCCGTCTTCCTCGCGCAAGTTAGCAATAGTAAATAGCACTCCACCAGTCAAATACGCCTGCTGGCGGAAGGTGGTGAGCAGTCTTTTGAAGTTGTACTCTTTCTCCTTAAAAATCTCGCTGTCGGGGTAAAACTCGATGATGGTACCGTTGCTGCTGGACTTATTGCCAGTCTTTTTGACAGCGTGAACTGGCTTACCTTTGGAGTATTCCTGCACATACTCTTCTCCATCTCGGTGCACTGTGATCACCATTTTGATACTCAAAGCATTTACTACTGCAAGGCCCACTCCATGCAAACCTCCAGAGACCTTGTAGGCACCGGTGTCGAACTTACCTCCCGAATGCAAGCTAGTAGCGATGACTTCCAATGCTGAAACTCCCTTTTTGGGATGAATATCAACAGGAATTCCGCGTCCTCTATCAGTTACGCGGATGCCATCTCCAGGCAATAACTCGAGAGATACACTGTCATTGTGGCCGGCCAAAGCTTCGTCGATAGCGTTGTCTACGATTTCTTTGACCAAATGATGCAAACCATCTACTCCAGAATCTCCAATATACATCGCTGGCCTCTTGCGCACCGCCTCTAGACCCTCGAGAATAGTGATGTCTTTAGCATTGTATTCTGAAGTTACTGTGCTCTGAATTTTCTTGTTTTTATCATCTGCCATAACGGTTATTTGCCTTGTTGTAATTCATATAATTATACCTGCCCAATCTCACACATTCAACTATTCTACAACATCCAGGCTAGATATTCTAACAACTCTCAAACAGGCCTCAACTTTATGCTACTGGCTCAGCCTGACATACAAGCTATCTGCTATCAGCTTTTGGTTGACGGCGCTGCCAGCTTGCCGGTAGATCTGGCTGGAGATCTCTAGTAATTTGCGTGGGTCTACAGAGTCGGTAAAACCATTTGTCCCAGATGCAACAGCAGGTTCTAAAGCCCTCTGTCCCATCTGCATGGCGAGTTCCTTCCAAAAAGCATTCTTTTCCGAGTTTTCTTTATGCTCAGCCAGGAAGGGCTCTAACTGTGTATAGATGGTCTTTGGGTCCCGCAGAATTTGCGTGAGCAATTCCCCTGCTCTATCTGTAAAAATATTGTTTTCACGTTGATCACTACCCTCAGCAGGTGTCAAAATTATTTTTTCACAGCGGGATTTGATAGTAGCCAGAACTTTGCGCTCGTCGCTGGCGCAGAGAATAATTTGCAGGTAGTCGGCAGGCTCCTCTAAAAGCTTCAGCAGCTTGTTTTGAGTTTGCGGGGTGGCTAACTCGAAATTGAACACAACTGCCACTGCAGAATCAGTCAAAATAGGCCTTTTGAAGGCAAATTCAAACAATGGCTGTACGTCCTCCACTCCTAGGGAAGCTTTGCTCGGTTTGAGCAGCAACAAGTCAGTTTTATTTGCCAGGCTAGATAGTTGGTCGTATTCATCCAGCTCAGTCGCTTCCGCTACCTTGCCTCCAGTAGCAATCTCAACCCTCTTCTCCGCCCTCTGCGCTGCCTTTCCTAGTAGCTCCCAAATATAGTTATACTGTGAACTCACACTCCCCACAATCAGTTTGCTCTGCATGATATTGAACTATAGCATAGGCATGCTTTTACTTGCAGTAATGAAATATACTTGTCTGAACTTCACGCATGTAATGACAATCCATACCCACTATATACGCTTTCTATGGTATAATCTTTCATGAAAGTGGAGCATCAAGAACTCAATCTAGAAAATACACCTGACCGATTACCTAGTATGCTCAGTGATATGAATGAGCAAGAGCTAGATGAATTGCTTTTGATTTGGTTAGACAGAAGAGACAGGGTACAGAATGGGATCAGAGATATTCCTATATCTAGTAACGCAAGTTCGGGAGACAATCCACTTAATTTGGCGAGCTATTACCCCGAAATGGGCAGAGCAGTGGCTAAAGAATTTGTACAACACATTAAGCAACCCCTCGCTCAAACAACAATTACAATTTATCAAGAATTAGAGTCAGGTAGTATGAAACCTGTATTTCCCTACCCCGGCGATAATAAAAAAATAAGGGATATCAATAATGCCGTTGATAGCAAGTCACAGGCTATTCTGGCTTCATCCCTAGCTAAGTTTTACGGCGAGTATGAGTCCATTTCATGGCAATGGATTGAAAGTGTTTATGAGATTCTTAAACCTAAGAGTTCAATTCCAAACGAGAAATTTATACCTCAGTTGAAGTCACTACTTATTTCCGAAGGAAGAGTCAAATCCATCCACACAACATTACTTTACGCGATCTCTGAATTTGGTACTTTCCTATCTTTTGTTATGGGTATTCGCCAGGCATGGTCCTATCATAAAGCAGTTGAGCACTTCGGACCAGAACCAAGTAGTTGCCCCTTCTCCGCGCCGGATTTACCTACTGTAAAAAATAAATTCAAACGCCCTACTACTAATGGAGTGGTCAGTTGTCCGGCGGCTGGGGAGATGATGTTTTATATGAGACTGCTTAAGAGGCTAATGGTTGAGCCTGAGCAATGGGCGCTCTTAGGCGCCGAAGGCGCGCAAGATCGTTTGATTCAAGCTTCATCTATGCCAGGCAAAATTGACGAAAGAGTTAACCATTTTTTCAATGGTGAGTAGTATGATATGAGCTATGAGTGTAGAAGGTTATAGCCAGTCTGAACTGCTTAGATTACAAGGGTATGCATTACAAGAAGCTTATATCCGGACTTTCTATAAGTCACCTTTCACTATCTTTAACGAAATATCAAAAGCAATAGAGCAAAAAGGAATTGGGTATGTTTTCCCCGCAAACGAGGATAGTCAGGCACTACTAGCTAGAGTGGGAAACCTAGTCAATAATGCAAGTGAATATGATCCCAGGGCGCAATTAGAATGGAAGAATTTTAACTCTGTTTTCCCACAGCTGCTGGACCCCCAAGAGCAACCAGCTTCTCTAGCAGGTGTAGTAATTGATATAGTGAATAACCATTCCAAGAGATTGAGGTTCCCAAAGCGTAAAGTTGACGATTTAGCAGATGACGTTCTATACACCTCACCGCCAAGTGAGCTCGTAGCTCTGGATAGCGAGAAGATCGAAGGCTATGTTTACCCCAAAGGCATTATCTTCGATAACACTTTACACCGGGTATTAGATTGCGCCAGTTTTGAGCTGGTCGGAGAGGTGGTGCAAATTTTGTTTACTCAAGATTGGGGGGCAAAGCAGACCGACGTCAATAAGTTTTTGGTCGACAAGCTGGCCAGTCGTATGAAAATGGTGAATAATTTCGCACTGGCAAATGGTCAAAAAACTAGTGATATGGACAGGTTTGAAGCCGAGGCCGAGGTGGTGATAATGACTCTATTGGCCAGCGAGGGTGATGAAAGGCTCGATAGGTCTGATTTGCTAGTAGGAATTGTGGAAGCCAGCAGAGCCTTCTGTCCAGAGACCAGAAAACGAATCCTAGCAAGGGTATCCAATGATAGTTTCAATATGGGCCCTGATAGGTCATTGGTCATACGCTCCCTGTTACTGAGTATTGGTAAAAGAGATGCATACCATACTCAAGATATTCAGCTGGAGCAAGATGTTCGCGAAAATATAGCTACAGTTATGCGGCTAACTAGCCTAGACTATGACAGAGGGGATACTCAAAGTCAGGATTATAAAGATTTGATTCGAACTATAATGAACGTATCTCTGACTATAAGTCGTTATCTGCCCACAACGGCACTTGAGATTTTGAAGATGGTAATGGCTATGGAGGGAGTTAGCCAGGAGGATATGAAACTGAATAAGCAATACCAGCAACTCATAATCTCTAAAAATGGTGACTAATAGATTACAAGAGTCATTAATTGCAATTATAGTGTAGTGTTGCTAACCTAATTAAAGATAATTATCTAAGTAAGTTAGCTGCCCAAAATATGGTCGATTTACCTCCCTTAAATGGCGGTGGTCAGTCTGCAAGTGCAAATCCAAGCCAAGTACCTGCTCCTGTAGCAACAGATACTACTGTGAACTCTGCAGTTCCTGCTGTAAATACTGCAGTAGCTGGTGCAGCTCCTGCTGTAAATACTGCGGCAGCTGGTGCAGCTCCGGCTGTAAATACTGCAACAGCTGTTGCAGGTGTAAACGGTTTACCGCCACTGGAGTCGCAGCCTGCGATTTCGGTGGGGGCAACTGACATTACACTTGCTCCAAACGATCTATCTGGAACCGCTGTCCCTGGTGGGCTTCCGGCCTCCTCTGCCCTGCCGCAGGTTTCGGTTTTAGGCGCTGCGAATCTAGCTGAGGCGGCTCTTAAAAAAGGCTTGATCGACGAAGGCCAGGCAGCGCAGGTCAAACAGCAAGTCACCACCGGCGGCAAGAGTATTGAGGAGGCATTGATGGGCATGGGGGTTGATGAAGATACTCTCTACCACACTAAGGCGGAGATGTTTGGGGTCGAATTTGTAGATTTGGGTAAAGTAGATATCGACCCCTCTGTGCTGCAGAAAATATCACAGGGTGTGGCTCGCAGGAATTTGGCTGTGGCTTTTGCTAGCGGGCCCAGAGGGGTGCGTGTGGCTATGGCAGACCCTCTCGATATTCAAAAGACGAAATACATCGGCGCGTTAGTTGGCGGCTCGATAGAGCCGGTCTTCTCTTCGCCCGCTCTAATAAATTTCATAATTGACAATAAATACAATGCCCAAGTGGGCGCGGAAGTTGAAGAGGCTTTGGAAGAGTTTGACGAGGGGGCAATTCAGCTAGGCGGCGCGGTAGGAGAAGTGACTGATCTAGCATCTGCCGGTGGTCTTGCGAACGCCCCGGTATCAAAAATTGTGAACATGGTGCTGGAATACGCAATTCGTTACCAAGCTTCGGACGTCCATATCGAGCCTAGAGAGGATAAAGTCTCCGTCAGACTCAGGATATTTGGCGTACTCAATGAAAAGCTAAGCCTCCCTAAGAAATTACACCCAGCCATCGTATCCAGAATCAAGATCCTCTCAAATCTGAAGATCGACGAGCACAGAGTGCCGCAGGATGGCCGTTTCCAAGTGAAATTGGGCAAGGACAATGTCGACTTACGTGTTTCAATTATCCCCGCAGCTTATGGCGAAAAAGTAGTTATGAGGCTTTTGAAAAAAGGTGGAGGCGCTATGGATCTACCTGCTACAGGGCTACGCGGTCACGCCTTCAAGTTGTTTAGCCAGGCGCTGACTAAGACGCAAGGGATCGTACTGGTCACCGGACCTACTGGTAGCGGAAAAACCCAGACACTAGCTAGCGGTCTTAAAGTACTCAACAGCCCTGAGGTAAACATCATGACGCTAGAAGATCCTGTGGAAATCCGAATTGACGGGATCAACCAAGTACAAATCAATAACGACGTTGGGTTAACCTTCGCCCGGGGACTGAGGGCCTTCTTGAGGCAAGATCCAGATATCATTATGGTGGGAGAAATCCGTGATAGCGAGACTGCGGGTCTCGCTGTGCAGGCAGCTCTGACAGGGCATTTGGTATTGGCTACCTTGCATACCAACTCCGCAGCCGGCGCCCCTCCCCGCCTTTTAGACATGGAAGTTGAGCCGTTTTTGCTGGCCTCTACTATGAACGTAGTCCTCGGTCAGCGGTTGGTACGAACAATTTGCCCGGATTGTAAAGAAGCCTACTATGCCTCACCCGAGGTCAGCGAGCAAATTCACAATGTGATCGGCGGACTCAAGACCTTTGATATGTTCAAGCTACAAAACAATGACCCCGGCGACCCGGCAAATAAAGCTGACGACAAGATCGTCCTCTACCGCGGTAAAGGCTGCTCGAAGTGCAACGGCACCGGCTATGTCGGCCGAATCGGTATCTTTGAGGCGCTGGACATCAATGAAAAGATCAGTAAACTTATTCTGCAACACTCTTCAGCCGGTGACATTGCCAAGGCAGCGGACGAAGGTGGGATGGTGACTATGGTTCAGGACGGTTTCATGAAGGCTCTAGAAGGAGTGACTACCATCGAGGAAGTTCTGAGGGTGCAGACTGGGTAGTTATAAAATATTAGCTAATTGCAGGATACTTTTTACCTGATAATCCACATTGAGATGGCCGGCTTTCTTCCCCGACACTAATACAGTGGTCATTCCTAGGTTTTTCGCGGGCAGCAGATCATCTGTCACCTCATCTCCCACAAATATACAATTCTCTGCTTTCAATTTCAGTTTCTTAACCAATTGAGCGTGCGCAGTGCCATTTGATTTGCGAACATCGCTCTCACCGGTGTAGGCGTTGCCTTTGAAAATATCTGTTAAACCCAGTAAAGCAAGTACGTTTTTTGCCCACACTCGCGGGGCATCTGTTAGTACTATAAGTTGGTAATCTTGCGATAAGCGACTTAACATATCTGCAAGTTTAGGCTCGTATTGGACATATTGGCTCGGATCGATATCCCAGGCGAAATTGAAATACTCTAACCTATCTAGTCTCAATACAACTTCTATCCCAATACTAATCTCATTCCCGTAAATTTTTCTGATGGAAGTTAATGTATCAGTAGCTTGTTGCAGGTTAATTCCAAGCCTACTCGAAATAAACAGTATGGTGTTCTGGATCATTTCACCATATATGCCGGACTTGATAAAGGAACCACCTTTGAGCTCATAAAGAGTGCCGTCCAGGTCAAAGATTATGGTTTTAATGTCCATTTATTGTTATTTCTTAATGAAGTTGACTCGCACTATACTAGTATGATAGTATCATATCTATGAAATCGAAGCTACTAACACAATTCATCGATCACATAGAATCTATTGAAGACCGAGCAGAGTTGGAATCTTTCTTGCAAGCGATACTGACTCCTAAGGAGTTAGAAGAACTGCCAAAGCGCTTAGAAATAGTCAAAATGCTTAAGCGAGGACTGCCCCACCACAGTATTGCCAAAAAATTAGGTGTGGGTGTCGCTACAGTTACTAGAGGTTCCAAAGAACTTCGATTAGGAAAATTCAATGATGTCAATTCGTAACGTGCACATTAAAGGTAAAAACATATTCAACAAACCTGATAGTTGGCGTATCTAGCTCTCAACTTCATCCATCACTGACTCAACTCACCTTTAATTTTAAAAGTACTTAGCTATATCTCTCATGGATATCCGAAATGGAAATGGGGGATAAGTCTACCTATAGAGAATCATATGAGACACCTTCAAACAAAAACTAGATCAAACAAGATAGCAATCGCTGCGGTGCATTTTACTCCTACTGAAGGGTACGCGGATTTTGTGAATTATGAAGATGTCAGAGAGGCGGTGCTTCAGGATATCCTCGCGGTTCAGGAGGCGGGCTTCCACAGTATGATCCTGGAGAATAACTATGATCTCCCCCATCACATCTATTTGGAGCCACATACCGTTCTTTTTCTGAGGAAAATCATCGTGGATATAAAACCGCAGATTAAAATTCCTTTCGGTCTGTCTATCCTCTGGAATGACTATAAGACGGGCTTTTCATTGGCTAGGGAGTTAGGTGCGTCTTTCATAAGAATTCCAGTGTTTGTAGATACAGTGGAAACAGCTTTTGGCAAGGTGGACCCAGTGGCGGAAGCGGCAGTCGCATATCGCAAGCTACTGGGTTGTGAAGATATTGAAATTTTTGCTGATATTCACGTGAAGCACTCCATAATTCTAAATAAAGACAGTATTACTGAATCAGCCCGCAGAGCAGTGCAACTAGGAGCAGATGCACTCATAATTACTGGAAAGTGGACTGCGGACTCACCTACTCTTGACGATTTGGCAAATGTTAGGCGGCAAGTTGGTAGTTTCCCTCTCATTGTCGGAAGCGGAGCGACCACCACAAACACTAAACACCTGCTCAATTATGCGAATAGCATAATAGTGGGAACGGCTTTAAAGCCAGGCCATGTCGATGTTAAAGAAAGAAATATGAAGCCATTCAGGGCAAGGATTAATACCAATCTGGCAAAGGAATATATGGGTACATTCAATACATTTTAAGCTAGACGCGAAGGTTTATTTGTGCTAATTTTTGAGTAAATTAATTGAATATTACTGCCCATGCCATTTGTAGATCTGTCTAGTATTACTAACATTAGTAACTCCAGCCAAGGCGTACCACAGCCAATGGCTCAACCCGCTTCTCAGCCAATGGCGCAGTCTATTGGTCAATCAGGTAGTCAACCTATGACTCCACCTTCAGATCAACCCCAGGCAGCACCAACATACCAGCCGGCCACCTCACCTATTGGGGATCAACCGCCCGCTACTGCTGTTGGAGATATGACAGACGAAGTGCCAACACTGCCATCCTTGATAAATGCTGAAAATGATTCTGCTGCTATTGAACCTGTTGTTCCCGCAATGGAGCCGGCTGTGCCTACCGTGCAGCCTGCAGCTAACCATGTTATGCCAGCTGTAGAAGCTTCGATACCTGCCCTAGTTGATTCAACTGTTTCAGTTACTCCAACTACTCCATCTATTCCAGCAATTGATACCATACCTGTGCAGCAAGCTACAGACCTCGACGCAGATGGATTGCCAGACCTTCCAGGTGATCTAAAGCCAGGCAGCATGGCACCAATGCCTGAGGAAACCCCAGAAACTATGCAGGTTGACCTAAACGAATTCTCTCCCGGCGAGCTAAACTCACTAAGCATTGACCCCGTTGATCCACAAGCTGACCAAGTCAGTGCAGTTTCCCCAACAGATAGAAATAAAGTGGGTCTAGAGATCGATGAAAATGGAGTCAAGACTATTACTGGTCCAAAACTTACTCCCGCTCCGATGAATTTAAGTACAGCTCCTGTTGTGCTGCCAAATATTGAAACACCCAAAACTGAAATATCTGAGACTGAAGCACCCATAGCTGGTATATCCAAAGCAGAAACACCCAAGGTAACTGTAAATTCTGGTGAGCAGCTACAGGCAAGTGCAAGCATAGAAGAAATTATGGCACTTGCCGAGCAGAAAAAGGCCTCGGACATTCACTTTGCTGCCAATTACCCTATCATGCTTAGAGTAGATGGTAGACTAGCGCCATTTTCGCCTAGACTATCGGGCGTGCAGACGGCGGAGCTAGCTAAGCAGCTTCTAAATGAGCAGAGACAGCAGAAATTTGCTGAATCCAAAGAGCTAGACTTCTCTTTTACCAATGCCAACCAGACCCGTTTTAGAGTAAATCTGTTTACCGAGAGAGACAATGTAGCCGGCGCTCTGCGCTTGATCGAGAAAAATATCCGCACTATGAAGGAGTTGGATCTTCCTGATGTGTTATTTGAAATTGTAGATGAGCCGCATGGGTTAGTGCTGGTAGTGGGACCTACAGGTAGCGGTAAGAGTACTACGCTAGCCGCTATGCTCAACCACATCAACCTCAACCGCGCCGACCATATCCTCACTATCGAGGACCCTATTGAGTACGTCTACCCACAGGAGATGAGTATAGTCAACCAGCGTGAAGTGGGCGCAGATACCCATGCCTGGCAGGCTGCTCTTAAGTCCGCACTGCGCGAAGATCCAGATGTAGTATTGGTCGGTGAAATGCGAGACTTGGATACAATCGAATCCACAATCACTATCGCTGAGACCGGACATCTGACCTTTGCTACTCTGCATACTAACTCTGCAGCCCAAGCCATCGATAGAATCATCGACGTCTTCCCTGAAGGCTCCAAAGAGCAAATTAGGGCGCAGCTTGCCAACGTGATCACAGCAGTCGTCTCTCAGAGGTTGATCCCAGTGCAAACTGGCGGTAGACGCGCAGCTCTTGAGGTTATGCTAGGGACAGTTGCAGTGCGTAACGCTATTCGCGAAGGCAAGACCTACCAGATCGACAACATCATTCAAACCAGCGGAGACCTAGGTATGATAACTCTAGAAAAGTCATTGGTTAATCTGGTGAAAAAGGGCTATATCAGTAAAGACGTAGCCAAAGCCCACTCTGCTAAGCCCGATGAGATCGATTCCCTGTTAAATAACCTTAGACTTTAGAGTTTTACTAAATGGCATTAATCACTTACAAATACAGCGCAACTGATCAAACTGGCCAGCAAGTTTCAGGCAGCTACAAGGCCGAAACCAGAGATCAAGTGGCAGATTATCTGCGCAGCAGGGGTTTATTTGTAGTATCTATCACTCAAGATCTCTCCAGTAGTCTTAAGAAATTCTCTAGTTTGCAGATCGGCGGAATTAGCCTTAAGGACCGCATGATTTTGATCAAACAACTAGCTATGATGTTGCGTTCGGGGTTGCCTATTTTGCAGTCCATCGAGATTTTGGGCAAGCAACAGGATAACCCTAACCTAAGAGACCAGATTGTATTAGTTCAGGGCGAGATTGAGGGAGGCGCCACTCTTTCCACAGGCTTTCAAAAGCATACTAAGATTTTCAATGACGTTCAGGTCAATCTGCTCCTAGCAGGCGAAAAGAGCGGTAATATGGTGGAAGTTATCAATAAAATCGCAGAGGACATGGAAAAATCACATGCTTTGCGTAGCAAGATCAGAGGCGCCATGATTTATCCAGCGGTGGTATTTGTAGCGATCTTTGTGGTACTCATCGTGCTAGTGGTATTCATGGTTCCTACTGTGCAAGCACTCTACGAAGACTTCAACGCCACCGACCAGATTCCGGGTATCACTCAGTTCCTGATCTCCCTGAGCAATCTGTTTACAAACCCAATCGGACTTGTGACTATAATTATTGTTTCGCTTGTCTCTTATTTCTCCTTCAGGTCATTCTCCTCCACACCCGAGGGTAAAATGGCGATTGCCAAACTCACTCTCAGAATTCCAGTCTTCGGTAACCTGATCAAAAAAATGCAACTAGCCCAGTTTGGCAGAATCCTTTCAATGCTGCTCGTCAGTGGTGTTTCGATTATCGACGCGTTGAAGATTGTATCTATGTCTCTAGGCAATCCGGTATTTTCTAAGGCAATCAGCAGCAGCATCGATCAAGTTGCTAAAGGCGTTCCCATAGCTGTGCCGCTTGCCGCTACTGGCGTATTCCCGCTGCTTTACATCAGAATGATCTCCACCGGCGAGCAGACGGGAAACCTGGATAAGGTTCTTGCCGACATGGGTAGGTTCTATGAGGAAGAAGTAAACGAGATCACCGGCAATTTGACAAAGCTGATGGAACCTCTTATCTTATTGATAGTAGGCGGCCTAGTTATGTTCCTGGCTATAGCGGTTTATCTGCCGATATACAACATAGGCAACGTCATTACTTAACGTAAAAACTTTATTTTATCAGAAAAATTAATTATGCAGACTGTAAAAAATAAATTTTCACGCAGCAAAGCCTTCTCTCTGATCGAACTTTTGGTGTCTATGGCAATTATCGCTGTACTTTTGGGGCTTGTGGGCTTCGGAATTGCCACCGCCCAGAGAAGTTCTAGAGATAGTCAGCGTAGACAAAAGGTAGCTGATTTAAGACTGTCACTAGAGGAATACCAGACTCGCAGAAATCGCTACCCAGCTCAAAGCGAAGTTATCGTAACTACTACTAGCATCACTTTTGGCTCAACTGGCACCCCTATCCTGCTTTCTGGACCAACCAGCGCTGGAGCCGGACCTGAGTCTACTCCTACTTCGACAGTCTATTGTTACCAGCTAAATGCAGCCGATGGCGGATACTTACTAGGTGCTAAGCTAGAAAACGGCGAATGGGTAGACGCTTCACAGAGTATTTCCCAGACTTCAAAGTGTACAGGTGCTCCTGGTACTACTATTGTCCCTGGCGGAGTATAGTTTCTAGCAGCCGGCGATTTTGGACCCCACTTACGTACTATTAATAGCTTTAGGTTGTCTCTTGGGCGCGACATTTGCTAGTTATTTCGGTGTTCTAATTCAACGAGGCTTTAAGGCGAGCATACTAGGTAGGTCTAAATGCGATTATTGTGGGCGCAAACTAGGCATATTGGAACTAATCCCGCTCTTTTCTAGCTTGTATTGGGCTGTTAACCCAAGTGGCTCCAGGTGCTGCCACAAAAAGATCCCCCTGACATATTTCTGGACTGAATTTTATGGGGCTATTTTTGGCGGTGTGGCTGCAATTGCGCTGGTCAGACTTCTGTCAGCTCTACAAATTGCTCCTACCGCAGTAATTCTCGTGTTGGTGGCTATGATTATACTGCTACTTATTCTGCTTTTTTCTGCAGTAGAAGATATTTGGCTGTTATCGATTGATATCAGAGTGCCAATTGCAGCCATAGCCATCACAAGTCTGCTCACTTTTGTGCTCAGCCGCCAGCTTGCTGGCGGCAACGCATTTGGAAATCTAGATGAGACCATGCTGCTCAGTCAGTTGGCGAGCGGCTGGATAGGGGCTATTGCAGTTGCGGCATTGATAGTTTTCAGCCGCGGCAAGGGACTAGGTAGCGGCGATATCTATTGGTTTTTCTTTGTAGGCAGTTCTCTAGGCCTAATTGGCCTTGCAACTACCGCCCTACTCACTATCTTCACCGCAGCAGGCGTTGGAATTGTATTTGCCATCTATAAAAGGCGGATGAAGGGTGAAATTATTCCGCTAGTACCATTCATTATTCTGTCTTGGTTAATAGCCTTTACCTTCCAAGCAGAGCTACTTGCCACCTGGCAAAATTTGCTTTATGTTTAGGTATATTGACAGCAAATTATGTATAGAAAACCGGCATTATCATTGATTGAACTTCTAGTGGTGCTCGCAATCACAGCGGTGCTAATTGGGATGGGCTCTTCTGCCCTTATCCTGCTTAGGGACCGGGCAGTTACTAAGCAAGCGGTGGATGAGTTTGTGCAGAACTTCACTGGCACTAGAAATCTGGCTCGCAATAGCGTGTCGGTGCTGAGCCCTGGTACAAACCCCGGAATCCAAGATGATGTAAGGATTGCAGCGCAATTAGCAGACTTTGATCACTATGCTATTATCTTTGCAAATGACAGCTATGCCAGGGGATCCTGCAAAAACTTGGGGAATTTTCTTGACTGCTCGGCAGTAGCAGGAAGTTTGAAGACGAGTATTTATGACATTGTTTCGGCAACAGCGTTAGATCCGGACCGTTGTGGAGCATTGATATTCAACCAATCCACCGGTAAGTTTAACTTCGGCAGAGGTAGCGGCGCGGCTGTCAGCTTTTCTCCTGGCATAACCAGCTGTGTCTACGAGTTCAAGCATAAAAATACTCCTGGCGTGGGCTTCCAAGTGAATGTAGATAATATCAGTGGGGATGTGACCATTCAATGAGCAGGAAGATCAATACTAAGAAGATTAACTACAAAAAAAGAGCCTTTGGTCTGATCGAGGTGCTGATCGCCATCGCAATTAGTGGGGTGATTATGCTAGGTAGTGTGGTCGTCAGTACCAATGCTTTGAGACTGGTGAAACAAAATGAACTCAGAGATTCTGCTAGTGGGGTTTTGCTGCGTTCGTTGGAACTAGCGCGCTCCCCTATCGATTTCAGTCTCAGAAGCTTGCAGGGACAAGCCAGGACCGGATATTACTCTCTGCAGATTAATTCTGATGGAAAATATCAGCTAACTAGCTCACTAGTACAGGGTGAAATCAGCAGTTGTGATGCGAACTCGAGTTACCGTGTGGTGCAACGAAACCCAGATACTCTGATTTGCAATCAAGTTATCGTCAGTAATATTACGCCTAGCGCGGATGCAGCTGTTTTTACAAACTTCGAGATCAAATCAATCGTGGTCTATTCTTACTTGGGGCAGCAGTTTTCAGATGAATTAATCTCTTATCGCAAAGAACTTGGCGCAGTCTAAAAACTCAAAATACCGCAAAAGAGGCTATTCACTTGTAGAGATGCTAGTGGTGATCGCCTTGACTAGTGTGATTATGCTTGCTTTAGTAACTTTAGTTGGCTCAATCTTGCGCATTTCTGCCAACGCCAGCGCCCGCTCCAAGGCCAGAGAAGACATGGTCTCTTTCGTGCTTGAATTTGAGAAAGACCTGCGTAATGCTACCCAGATTGGCAATTGCAGCGGTCAAAACGCTCAGTTCGTCTGCGATATTTATACAAATACTTCATATAGATGGGCGGCTTGTCCAAGAGAGGTCCCCCCACTCTGCTCAGAGTTGGGTGATGACTGTGATACCAAGAATATTGAGATTACCATGTGCAAATATCGGCTCGGGGGTAGTGGCCTACCTGATGGGGAGCCGATCGTCAAGTTTAACGAGCTGTACAACTTAGAGGAATTCGGGGTGACGGTGGTGGAAACGTCTACTGATGCAGCTCAAGGCGGCCAAACTGGGCAACCAGGCCAAACCGCGCCGGCTCAGGCAGATGATATCACTAGAAGAGCAGTAGCTTTTACTATCGCAGTTTCCCATCCTAATAAACGCCTTGGGATTGAGAACTTAGTAAGGCAATCCATCATTTCGACCAAAAATTTTGAGCTGACTGTACAGAAATAATGCTTATGCTATACTTTTAACACATATGGAACTGCCCAAGTTTTTCGGTATAGATATTGGTAAAAGCACCACCAAGGTGGTTTTGGCAGAGCATGGCAAAGTCCCCAAAATCACTAGGATGTTCAGCTTCCAAACCGGTGAAGGTAGCCTGGCGAGTGACGATCCGGTATTGAGGTCAGACCTGGCAGTGCGTATTCGCGACGCCGTCAATGGTGCCAAACTAGAAACCCGCAAGTGCGTGCTCGCACTACCTGAGCCTGCAGTTTTCAATAGGCTTCTGACCTTCCCCGATCTGAAAGAAAAAGAGCTTGAAGAAGCTATACATTGGAATGCCAAGCAGTTTGTACCAATCCCTATTGAGGAGGTGCAGATGGACTGGATCAAAACCGCTGAGCTAGTTGTTAACGGCAAGAAAATGATCCAGCTACTGCTGGTTGCAGCCCCCAAAAAGATCATCAATCAAGCCATGGCAATTTTCAAAGAGGCTGAAATTGAGCTATTCGCCATAGAAACTGAAGCGGTAGCTACTGCCAGGACAATTGCACAGAACTATCCTGCTGGTGAACCCCTATTACTGTTAGATATTGGCTCTTCAGGTACTGATTTGAGCGTAGTTTCAGGTGGAAAGCTGATTTTCTCGCAGAGCTTAGGTACAGGCTCCGACGCCATGACTTTGGCTATATCTTCCGCTTTCTCACTAGAGAAAGGCCAGGCTGAGCAGTACAAAGTGAAATTTGGGCTATTGCAGGGGCAAGCTGACGGTAAGATCTACAATGCGCTGGATCCAGTGATGCAGATTATCACCTCTGAAGTTACCAAAACCATCAATTTCTTCCAAAGTAAGTATCAGCAGAGCACCCCGCAAAAAATCTTACTCCTAGGCGAAGGCGCCAGAATCCCTGGCCTGAGCGAGTATTTGGGCGGCAAGCTCTCACTGCCTAGCCAGCTTGCTGATCTGACAGCCAACATCACCTTTGACCAGACAGTTGAATCCGAAATTATTGCCACGGGAAGCCTACCTGGATTTGCAGTAGCTATGGGTCTAGCTTTGAAAACTAACTAAAGTGGGAATCTTTTCTGTTAGCACCAAAGAAGTATTCGCATTCAATCTCCTTCCCCCTCGGAGTAAATCAGAAGTTGTAGCCGAAGTTAAGAAGAAAGAACTATTGGTCAATTCTCTGCTGGCGCCAACTATTGTCATTGTGGCGATCATGCTCTCCCTGGTAGTGAATTTTATCGTAGTTGAGCCTTTGAAGCGCAACTGGGAGAAAAGTACAAACTCGCTCGGAGCTGAGCTAGCCAATTCTACTAGTGAGCTAGGGCAACTGCGTGTCACCAATGGCGAGCTCAAGCTGAAGTCCGACTTTATCGCAGCTCCCGTCACTAAAAACGTGGACTTTGAGAGAGTTTTCGCAACGGTAGAGACAGCATTTACGGGCAATACCTCGGGCAGTCAAGCCACTAGCTATGGGCGTAAAGGCGACGGGCTATTTATAGTCAACGGTATTTCCACCGGTCAAACCGGGCCAGCCGAGATCCTAGCAGCAC
Source organism: uncultured bacterium (assembly GCA_937876695.1). Lineage (GTDB taxonomy): Bacteria > Patescibacteriota > Dojkabacteria > CALFHW01 > CALFHW01 > CALFHW01. Next base: position 1,277 of record CALFHW010000215.1, on the reverse strand, counting down.
TCGACAAAATCACTGAGGTCGGTAAGGCGGAGCTCGATTCAATTGGCTACGATGCTACTAAGAGGCAGTTTAACTTCACTATTGCCTTCGAGCTCTCAGCTCTGGCAATTGAACAATCCTAAACTATGGCTAACTCCGCAAGTAACACCAGCTATGACGGCGCGCAATCAGGACAAGAGGGCCAGGATGGTGGGGATAACGGGCAGAGAGATGTCTCCAATGACGACTCACTACAACAAGCTGCAGATGGGTCAGTGGCCGGCGGTAAGGGTGCTAGTAAGGCAACCGATATACTCAACTACTATTTACTTCCGCTAGGAGTGTTTGTGGTGAGTTTGCTGCTAGTTATATTCGTGCTACTCCCGCAAGTGGGTGATGTACTCACCAAGCTATCCGAAATAAGCACTTACACCGAGGATTACAATAAACTTTTGGAAAACAGGCAGCGACGCGTCTCTCTGTCTACCGTCACTAATGATCAAAAATCGGTACTAGGTCAGATCAATAAACTTATCCCTCAATCTCAAACAGCGGTGGTGGACTTCAGCGAAAGTGTGCGCACGCTAGCCACGGGAAACCGCCTGCAGGTGCTAGAATCGGTCGCGGGCGAGGTTGTCACTGTCAATACTAACGTTACCGACGACATCTCCAGTGCAACAGATACAAAGATAGAACTCGTGGAGCTACCAGCTAAATTCACCATGCGTGGCCGCTTTGAAAATGTGCGCAAGTTCTTGACAGACCTCTACAAAAGCGGCGATTTCATCATTGTCAAAGAGATGGAGCTAAGGCAAGTGACGCAGGCAGATACCTCTGGTAGTAGCCAAGGCAGCTCTAACGTCAACCGCAGCAGCTTATTTCAAACAACCCTACCTGAAAATAACTGGACTATCGAGGTGACTCTGACTAAGTACCAATTCCGCGTCAGCGGTGAGGCCGATGCTGATTCTCTGCGCAGCGTCTATTTCAATATCCCCGATGGCGTGCGCCCAGCTACTGAAGTGGTAGATTTCATCAAGCGTAACTATCCCTCAAGCTAGCTTACTGACATTTGCTCGACACTATTTATAAGCTCATTTAGAGCAAAAGTTAGGTATAAAGTCTGGTCTGGGTGGCTGGAGTTATTTCCATTAAGTAACAAGTTTAGCTCAGTTCTTCTCAGTGTCAATTGCTCAATAATGGATTGCGCGAATTTCTGACCTTCATTTGAAGCAAAAAATCCTGGAGAACCGGGAATTGATTTTCCTTGCAATACATACTTCACCGCAATCTCTACA
>CALFHW010000214.1 GCA_937876695.1 uncultured bacterium | reverse complement strand
TGCAGGGCAGTCAAAGTTCCTTAAAAGTGCTGCCATTTGCTCACACAGACTTCATATTTGCAGCCCATGCTGAACAATTCGGATTTCTGGGAGTGATAATTCTGCTAATCCTCTATGGCGTGTTGATTTACCGCTGTGGCAGTATTTATCTCAATTCAAGTGATAGATTCTCAAAACTAGTAGTTGTTGGTGTAATCGCAATAATACTGACCAATATCTACATAAATATTTCTATGAATATGGGATTAATTCCAGTTACAGGGGTGCCTTTGCCTCTCGTTAGTTACGGGGGAAGTTCTGTAATATTAATACTTTTGTGCCTAGGTCTGGTACAATCTGTAAGAATATCTACTAAACCCAGAGAGTTGGTAAGAAAATTCGATTGGAAGGTTGACTTATAGCACTACGGATGCTACTATCAATGCATTCTGCAATTAGATTGAAGTAATTATGGCAAAAGAAAAACAAGAAAAAACAGTGTCCACAAAAGCTACTGCAAAGAAAGCTGTTGCTAAGAAAGTGTCAGTAAAAGCTGATAAAGCGGCTTCAAAGCCTGCCAAAGTAAAAGCTGAGTCAAAAGCTGCTAAAGTAGTAAGTTCAGTATATGTCCTTGAAATCAACAACATGCAATATGTTGCTGAAGTAGGACAAATTATCAATGTAAAAGTATCACCAACTGCCGAGCTCAAAGACGTAACTGTCAATGTACTAGCAGTAATTGACCTAGAGAAGAAAAGCTTCGATTACGGCAAACCATATCTTAAGCTTAAGGCTGAATTCGAACTATTAGAAGTCATCAAAGCTAAGAAAGTATTCTCTGCTACCTTTAAGTCAAAGGCAAGACAGAGACGTAAGGTTGGTTCTAGGGCGAAGTACAGAGAGTTTAAGCTAGTAGCTATCAAGTAACTTTAAACTTATTGTTTTTTTAAGCAAATGGCACATACAAAAGCACAAGGCGCGGCAAATAGAACAGTAAACGTAGCCGGTAAAAGATTGGGCGTTAAGAGATTTGGTGGTGAAGTAGTAAAAGCAGGCAGCGTTCTAGTTAGACAAAGAGGCACAAAATTCCATGCAGGTGAAAACGTAGGTGTAGGGAGAGACCACACTTTATTTGCTACCGTAGATGGAGTAGTGTCTTTCAAGAATATGACTGGTTATAAGAGGACAAGCAAGAAAGTAGTCGTTACTAAAGCTGACTAAAATGTCTTCAACTCTGCTCATAGCAGGTATAGGTAATCCCGAGAATAAGTACAATCAAACCTGGCACAATGCTGGGCTTAATTTTGTAGACTTCTTTAAGGAAGACCTAGTCAAAAGCAACAAACATCATTCCCAAACGAAACAAATAAAAGACGAACCCTTAGATTCAATTAATGTGGGGGACACACAAGTACTAGTATACAAATCCACTCACTTTATGAATGATTCTGGGTTAGGGATCGCCAAACTTCTCAGCTTTCTTAAAATCCCGCACAGCAGCCTAATTCTATGCTACGACGACCTAGACATCGAGCTGGGTAAGAGTAAACTACAGTTCGGTAGGCACCCCAAAGCACACAACGGCGTGCTATCGGTAATTTCAGCGTTGGGTAGCGAACAATTCTATCACTTAAGACTTGGCATCTATACACCTGAATCAGAGATTTTTACTAGCGGGCGCGATTATGTACTCAGCGCTATGCCAGAAGCAAAAAAAGAAGCCCTACATGAGGGCTTCTTACAATCTCTATTAAAGCTCAAACAAGAGTTTAACCTCGATTTTTGATCTGAATCTTTATCTCTTTGGTCTCTTGATCAATTATAATTCTGTGTTCGAACTTACTGCTGGCCTTAAAGATATACTTAGAAACTCCGTTTTTATTGCTGGTCTCTGTCCCTGAGATTCCAGATACGCTAGTAAAGCTACGTGAGGTCGAGCCGCCGTTTCCAGTGACATTGTCAGCTTTGACGTTATTAAACTCTACAACTAGGTCATTGCCCTCATAGCTCACCTTGATATCTGGGTCTAGGCTATCTGTAGTACTTTTGTTTTCGGTAAAGATATAGTTGAATCCGCTAGTACTGTCAAAGAATCGAAACTTGCTCAGTGTCAATGTCTTTCCAGATGTAGTTGCTGCCAGTGACCTAGCTTCAGAAGAGTATACCTCGAGCTGCTCAGCTGAAACACTGCCAGCAGGTGGTGTAACTGGGGTTTGCGGCGCAGTTGGAGTAGGCTCGCCGGTATCTACACCATCTCCGTCTGTTCCATCAGTTGGGAGCTCACCTGTGCCATTATCGACTGGGTCAGGTTCTCCGTCAGTATCGCTTTCAGGGTCAGGTAGCTGAGCTACTGGTGATGATACTGGCGATGAGACCGGCGTAGTAACTGGCTCCTTTTTGGGCTGAGTGCTGAGCATATTGGTGACAAACAACGCGGCTCCTACACCAATAAATACCACCACCACTATCCAAATCAAGACTTTAATCACAGCGCTTTTATCTACAGACGAGGAAGCAGGGGCTCCACTCTCATTAACTTCGTGCTTATCTCCATCCATCTGACTGCCAGCAAAGCTACTAGTCGATCCAAATGGATCTAGTCTACCTTTAGTTAATTTCTTAGCGCCTCCACTGATTTGGTTACGTCTCTGGGTTAAAGTTGTTTGGGGCATGTCACTCATGATTGGCAGTAATTAGAACTTATGTAATTAAATATAGTATATTTTAAAGAGAATATGAAGACTATAGCACTTGGCAAAAGAGAAATAAAGCTAATCAAATCAAAGCGCAGCAAATATATGCGCTTATCCATTAGCTCCTACGGTGAGATTCGCCTGAGCGTACCTTATAACGCTACAGTGATGCATATAAATAATTTTCTACAGGATAAAGGTAGCTGGCTAGATAAGGCAATTACGGGGTTAAAGCTGGCAACTCCATTAGAAATTAATGATGCCAGCGGGCTCAGTATCGCCGGGGAGAATTATTCGTTCATTGTATATCAAGATCAACACGAATTAAAAGTGCAAATAGACCAATCGGGCCAGAGAATCTTCATTTTTAACGATGGCAGCAGCCAAGCCGTAGTTAAAGAATTATTGCGAGATAAGGTTAGAAAACTAGCCAGCTCGATCATTGCCCAAAGAGTAGCAGCCTATGCCAGCATCATGGGGATCAGCTATGGCAGAATTTCTATTAGAGAGCAGAGAAGCAGGTGGGGTAGTTGCTCGAGTATGGGGAATCTGAACTTCAACTGGAAAATTGTGTTAGCTCCGACTCGAATCATGGATTACGTTATTGTTCATGAGCTTGCGCATATTGTGGAGCATAATCATTCACAAAATTTCTGGCAACTCGTCGAAAAATATTTACCGCAGTATAAGCCCTCCAGAAAGTGGCTTCGAGAGAATTCGAGTCAATTGGACATAGTCTAGCTGTAAGAAAAAATGAAGATCCCCGTTGTAAATTGTAGAACTAGTTCTAAATCTACTGCTTAAATTATTAGTGTCTGAACCATGAAGCTGTTAGTTAGCGCTAAGAATGTTAGTGAGCCGACTGTCGAGACCATAGCGACATATGCTCACAAGAGATTTGCTAAACTAGTTAAATTTATCCCAAAGAAAGCCCACTTCAGCCCAATTCTGAATGTGGAAGCCGATTACAACAAGAGGAAAAAGCAGTTCGAGTTGAAAGTCGTGCTCAGCGTCAATAAAAAGACTTTTGTCTATAAGATTGAAATCGCTGATATCAGAGCGGCCATTGATATCGCCTCCAGCAATATCAAACACCAACTCGTCCAGAACAAAGGAAAACAGTGGCGCTACGGATTACTCGGCTAAGCAGCAGTATTAACCAATAACTTAAGAACTCAACCAGGTTGTTTCACTAACGTGATCAGCCTGGTTCTGTTTTCTAGCAGCGGTAAACAGAAAGTCCGAAAGCCTGTTTAAATAGATCTGCACCGCTGGATTGATGACTTCATCTGCAGCCAGCGAGACAACTTCTCGCTCGGCCCGCCTGCATACCGTTCTAGCCAGATGCAGATATGCAGCAGCTGGGCTTCCTGAAGGTAGAATGAAGCTTTTGAGTTGTGGTAGATCCGTTGTCATAGCGTCGATTTCCTTTTCAAGCTTAGTGACGGCTTTGGGGCTGATGCGTAGTTGTTTGATTTTAGTAGTTATCCCTTCTGGGGTAGCAAGATCTGAGCCAATGGTCATAAGCTCAGACTGAACACGCTTTAGGCTAGATTCGATCTTTTTGTCTAGATTCATGCTGAGTAGAAACCCAAGCATAGAGTTTAGCTCATCGACCGCACCATAAGCGCTGATTCGGGCGCTAGCTTTCGAGACGCGCATACCGCCCCACAAAGAGCTCATGCCACTATCGCCAGTTTTAGTGTATATTTTCATTAGCAGCTATAACTAATTTTATAGTTACATTATATGCCAGAGAGAGATCAAAGTAACCACCTCAAGTCATTTTTAAGAATTTCTATTGCAGTTGCGATTCTCGCTATCTGTCTATTTTTATTGATTAACTGGCTCCTATCGATCTCAAAGCCAAGCCCTCAAGATATAGTTTCCAGCTTAAGTCTGAGGCAGAAAGTTGCTCAGATGTTTGTGTTTTATTATCCTGGACAGAGCTTAAAAGAAGCTACCTTGACCAGGATTGAGGTCACTTCTCCAGGAGGCATGATAGTGATGGGAGATAATATTCAAGACCAAAAACAGCTCGCTGCGTTTACCGGTAAATTTAAAAATGCCGCAGCCAGTGAAAACCTTGGCCGTTACAGAGACTGGCTAAAACCTTTAGTAATGGTCGATCAGGAAGGCGGGCTAGTTAAAAGAATCAAGTGGGATGATACAGCTGGACCGCTGGAGTGGGCAAGCCTAAACCCCGGTGTTCTATGCAGTCAAAGCACTTCCCGAGCAAGCACTTTGCGGGAGTCTGGTATAAATGTAAACTTAGCCCCAGTGGTTGATATTAGGACAGAAAGCGATGCATTTATCAACAATAGAACTATCTCAGCTGACGCTGGGAAGATAACTGAGTTAGCCAGCAAGTTTATCGAATGCTCGCAAAATGAGAATATTGCATCTACTATCAAACACTTTCCGGGGCACGGTGCGACTATAGATGATTCGCATTTTGTAGTGCCTCAAATAGAAATGGGTAAAGAAGAATGGTTGCAAAGCCACGGCAAAGTTTTCAAGGATGTAATCGCGCAAAGCTCCCCGCATCTAGCTATGAGCGCACACCTTCAGTTCACCCAGATCGATCCCCAACCTGCGACTCTGTCTGAAAAGATGATCACTCAGGTACTCAAAGACGAGTTGGGATTTGGCGGGGTGGTAATTACTGATGACATGGCACAGCTGCATACGGCAATTGATATTAGCCACCAGGAGGCAATTACTAGAGCGATAAATGCCGGTAATGATATGATTTTATACATCAATACCGGCAAGTATAACCATGAGGACCTGGTAGACATGACAGTCAGCCAAGTAGAATCCGGCCAGATTTCAGAAGACAGGATAAACGACGCACTGACAAGAATTGTAACCCTAAAACTAAGCTACTAAACAGACTTGTTTAGCTTCGAGCTCTAGCTGTTAAACTTTTGTTCAACTACGCTCCAGTTGATAACTTCCCAGATCTTTTCTAGATACTCTTGCCTGCGGTTCTGATAGCTAAGATAATAGGCATGCTCCCAAACATCAACTCCTAAAATAGGGGTTAACCCTTGCATAAGGGGGCTATCTTGATTTGGAGTAGTGATAATTTTTACCTCACCTGCCTGAGTTTTGACTAACCAACCCCAACCAGATCCAAACTGGCCAGCTGCTTTCTCGCTGAAGTGTTTTTTGAATTCCTCAAAACTACCGCAGCTTTTCTCAATTGCTGCCAATAGCTCTCCGGTAGGCTGTTGGCTGCCGCCTGGGGTTAGAATCTCCCAAAATAAGCTGTGGTTATGGTGACCGCCAGCGTGATTTCGTACTGCTGTTTGCAAAGTAGATGGTAGGTCTGCATGCTTTGTCAATAGATCTTCCAGAGACATGACAGAGTGTTTCTCGTCGCCTTCTAGGGCTGCATTTAGTTTATCGACATAAGTCTGATGGTGCTTGCTGTAATGAATTTCCATAGTTTTGGCATCGATAACGGGTTCTAGAGCGTCAAATTGGAACTTTAGTTCTGGTAATTTATGCATATTAGGTTTTGTTAATAGATTAACTAGTTGCGATATCCCATACTAACATGCGTGCTAGAATTGGCTATGAATTTAGTCTGGCTGCGAAAAGACCTGCGCTTAGATGACAATCTGGCCCTGCTTGGCGCACAGAAGTCGCCGGGGGAGATTGTGGTTGTTTATGTCATTGATAACCGTTTGCTGCAAATTTCACCCAGTCGCAGCCAATTTCTGATCGAGTCGCTGTTAGATCTAGATAAATCGCTTCAGCAAAAAGGCTCACGTTTGCTCGTGCTATCAGGTAAAGCAGAAACTAAAATCCCTGAAATTTGCCGGTCACTGAAGGTAGAGTCTCTACATTTCAACCTCGATTACTCCAGCTATAGCCGCGGCAGAGATAGTGCAGTTTCGCAGAAGGCTAAGAATTACTGCCAGGTCTACACTTATCATGACCAGACTATACTGCCACCTGGCAGCGTGCTCAAAACTGATGGCAACCCTTACACGGTTTACACTCCATTTAAAAATAAGTGGCTGCAAGTATATGAGCAATTCCCTAAGGGGAACCCAACGCTTGAGTACAAATTTCTACCTGCCCAGAAGATAAAATCAGAGCTAGACCTCAAACAGCTGCAAGCTGAATACTGTCTAAATAGCAGCCCTACCCAAAGTGGCGGAGCTAACAAAGCAGTTATCGCAGCTGAGAAATTCATGGAAGGCACGAATGCTCCAATTCATAGCTATCACATAAATCGTGATCGCATTGATTTAAATGGTACCTCGATGTTATCTGCGCACCTAAAGTTCGGTACAATTTCAGCCAGAAAACTGATAGCCATGGCACAAGAAGCTAAAGCTGGGGCATTAGGAACTACCAAGGGGGTTGATGTTTGGATTAGCGAACTAATCTGGAGAGAATTCTACCAACACATCCTATTTCACTTTCCCCAGGTAGAGAAAGAATCCTTCCAAGAGAAGTATAGAAAAA
>CALFHW010000213.1 GCA_937876695.1 uncultured bacterium | reverse complement strand
GCTAAGTCGTAACAAGGTAGCCGTACCGGAAGGTGCGGCTGGAATACCTCCTTTTTAGAGCTTTGCGCCTGGCTGTTGTTTTCTTTATTCTTTCAAATAATATTAGTTCTTTGTAATAGCTCTGATAAGCCTTTAGGGCGCAAATGAGGCAAAGGCCTGTGAATATGCAATGCCCCTTCAGGGGTTGGGGTTCATAGATCCGTAGCTCAGGTGGTTAGAGCGCTACACTGATAATGTAGAGGTCCCCAGTTCAAGTCTGGGCGGGTCTACAAATTAAGTTCTTAAGAAGTAGAAATCATTACCGATGGGGGGTTAGCTCAGCTGGCTAGAGCACCTGCCTTGCACGCAGGGGGTCATCGGTTCGACTCCGATATCCTCCACTTTTTTTTCACTTGAGGAATTTGTGAGAGTGGTACACAGGAGTAATGATTAGATGGTGTGGCATCAGGCCTGTTGGTTCGCAACCAAGACATCAGCAATGTTCGTTTGTGGATACTTAGTATGCACATATCGAAAAAGTTCTTTGACATATTGGGAAAGCAATTTTTTTTGTTATCAATGTAGTAGTACGAAAGTACACGAAATAAAAAAGCGGTATCGCCTTCGGGTGGTACGTTTTAGAGACAACAAGGCGTAGTAGAAGTCGTCTAATGTTTAAGACGACTATAAAATAAACACAACATTTAAAGCGAATAAGAGCGTATGGCGGATGCCTAGGCACTAAGAGGCGAAGAAGGACGTGGTAAGCTGCGATAAGCTTCGGGTAGCTGCATACAAGCGTTAAACCGAAGATTTCCGAATGGGACAACCTAATGCACTGAAGGTGTATTACTCGAAAGAGAGCCAACCCGGGGAACTGAAACATCTAAGTACCCGGAGGAAAAGAAAATAACAAATGATTCCCCCAGTAGTGGCGAGCGAACGGGGAAGAGCCCAAACCGAAGGGGCGTGCTCCTTCGGGGTTGTAGGACTGCATTTAGAAAGTATTGTCAAACTGAACTGCATGGAAAGGCAGGCCATAGCGGGTGAAAGCCCCGTAAGTAGTAATCAATACGGACGAGCAGTATCCTGAGTAGCGCGGGACCGGAGAAATCCTGCGTGAAACTGCCGGCACCATCCGGTAAGGCTAAATACTCCTTAGTGACCGATAGTGAACCAGTACCGTAAGGGAAAGGTGAAAAGTACTCCGAACAGGAGAGTGAAATAGTACCTGAAACCGTACGCTTACAAGCGGTCGGAGCCCGCAAGGGTGACGGCGTGCCTTTTGCATAATGAACCTACGAGTTGCTACTCACTGGCGAGGTTAAGTTCTTCAGTAACGGAGCCGTAGCGAAAGCGAGTCCGAATAGGGCGTTTAGTCAGTGGGTGCAGACGCGAAACTTTGTGATCTATCCATGGGCAGGATGAAGGTTGGGTAAAACCAACTGGAGGTCCGAACTCATTAACGTTGAAAAGTTATGGGATGACCTGTGGATAGGGGTGAAAGGCCAATCAAACTGAGAGATAGCTCGTTCTCCCCGAAATGTTTTTAGGAACAGCCTCGGATTCTGAAGTATGTTAGAGGTAGAGCTACTGATTGGGCTAGGGGGCTTCACCGCCTACCAAACCCTGACAAACTCCGAATGCTGTAATATATCTGCGGCAGTGAGGCTGTGGGCGCTAAGGTCCATGGCCGAGAGGGAAATAACCCAGATCATCGTCTAAGGTCCCTAAATCTATGTTAAGTTGAACAAACGAAGTTCGAACCCTAAGACAGCCAGGATGTTGGCTTGGAAGCAGCCATTCATTTAAAGAGTGCGTAACAGCTCACTGGTCGAG
>CALFHW010000212.1 GCA_937876695.1 uncultured bacterium | reverse complement strand
TAGGGACCGAACTGTCTCACGACGTTCTGAACCCAGCTCGCGTACCGCTTTAATGGGCGAACAGCCCAACCCTTGGAACCTGCTACAGCTCCAGGATGCGATGAGCCGACATCGAGGTGCCGAACCTCGCCGTCGATATGAACTCTCGGGCGAGACTAGCCTGTTATCCCCGAGGTAGCTTTTATTCGTTAAGCCCCAACGCCAATCACCAGCGTTTGGGGGATCACTTACACCTGCTTTCGCACCTGCTCGGATGGTCGTCCTCGCAGTCAAGCTGGCTTATGCGTATACACGTACATTCCGATTTCCATCCGGAATAAGCCAACCTTTGTGCCCCTCCGTTACTTTTTTGGAGGGACCCGCCCCAGGTAAACTGACCGCCTAACACTGTTTCTTATTTTGTAAGATAAGGTGAGAAAACACAAAAGAGAGGTGTTTCATTGTCGGGCAAAGCCCTCCCTCCTACACTAAACAGTTCATATCCTCGCACCAATGTCAAGTTTCAGTAAAGCTCTCGGGGTCTTTTTGTCCATGTGTAAGTAGGCCGCATCTTCACAGCCATTTCAATTTCGTCGGGCAGTGGTTCAAGACAGTTTTCAACTCGTTAAGCCTTTCATGCAGGCCGGAACTTACCCGGCAAGGGGCTACGCTACCTTAGAACTCTCAGGGTTAGAGCTGTCGTTCACTGGAGCTTGCGTCAGAGCCTCATTCTACCAAATTGGAAGAGATCAACCCCAACGATTAACTTACCAGCACCGGACAGGCCTCAGCTCCTATACGTCCCATTTCTGGTTTGCAGGAGCCTGTGTTTTTGCTAAACAGTCGGTTGAAAAACTTTTGCTGTGGCCCTCCAATGGAGGGCAGAGCATATTGACTAGCTTACGCTCAGCTTTTTTGCCGAGTTCCTTAAACCACCATCACCCGTCTGCCTTGGTCTACTCGACCTGTTCACCTGTGTCGGTTTGCGGTACGGATGCTAATATAACTCCGAAACGTATCTTTTCCCGGAAGCTTAAGTCTTCTGCCTCCCCCACCATTATGGTGGAGTTGTATTAACGACTCATTCCAACTTGCGTTGGTACTTGTCGCTTAACCTCCCATATAGGAAGGGCAGAGTATCAAACTTCGTCAATACGATCGTAATAACGCGATATCAACAGTAGCAGAATATTAACTGCTTGTACATCCCGGTGACGCCGCTTGGCGTCCCGGTTAGATCCGACTAACCCTCAGTCGACTGACGTTGCTGAGGAAACCTTGAACTTTCGGCATCCCGAGTTTTCATCGGGAGAATCACTACTCATGTCAGCATTCTCACTTCTTACCACTCCACAATACCTTACAGTACTGCTTCAATGCAATAAGAACGCTCCCCTACCACTCACTTTGCACGAATGCAAAATAAATCTCTGTCTTCGGTAATCCGTTTGAGCTCCGATCATTTTCGGCGCACTATCTCCACATCGACACGAGGTCAATGTATTCAGGTGAGCTGTTACGCACTCTTTAAAGGATGGCTGCTTCTGAGCCAACCTCCCTGCTGTGTTGGAAATAAAACGGCCTTTTCCACTTAACGGATATTTTGGAACCTTAGACGAGAGTCTGGGTTGTTTCCCTTTCGACCATACCCGATTATACGGGCAGATCTGACTCCCTTGTTGACCACCATGTATTCGGAGTTTGGTTAGTAGTGATAGTCTTGCGACCACCGCAACCATCCAGTAGCTCTACCCCATGGTTTAAAAACAAGAGGCTATACCTAAATATATTTCGGGGAGAACCAGCTATTTCCAGGTTCGA
>CALFHW010000211.1 GCA_937876695.1 uncultured bacterium | reverse complement strand
AACAAGGCAGGCTTGGGGCTATTCATAATTATAATAATCTGTCAGGTAACAGTCCTTTATGGAAGTCTCATCGAACCCCAGTGGCTAGAGGTGACATATACCGACATTGAACTGCCTAGTGCTGCTAACAAAGTGGTTCAAAATGAACCGATCCAACAACTTAAGATCGCTGTAGTGTCTGACCTACATCTAGGACCATACAAAGGAGCAGAATACACCAAACGAGTGGTGGCAGAAATCAACGCCATAAATCCTGATATTCTGCTCATGCCTGGAGATTTCATCTACAGTAGGGAAAGTCACGCAGACGGCCTTGCTCCCTTTAAAGAGCTAAACCCGAAAATTATCAGCCTGGCTACTTTGGGTAATCACGATTACGGCATTTCTAGACATATTGCTGGTAAGGTCGATGGATCACTTACCAAGTCAGCATATGTAAGAAACAGGCTGGAGCAAGCAGGGGTAAGAGTTCTCAGTAATGAAAGTCTCCTTCTATTCGAAGGCGATAGGCAGATTCAAATAACTGGACTGGAAGATCTTTGGGGTTACACAGGCCAGTTCGCTGACGACTTATTTGCTGACAGCGAAACTACCACAATTATATTGGAACACAATCCTGATATTATTCTCGACTCGCGAGCCAAGACAGCTGATCTCGTAGTATCAGGCCACACTCATGGCGGTCAGGTCAGACTGCCTGTCATCGGCGCCATCGCGCCTTTACCTACAAAACTTGGCAGGGATTTCGACCGAGGACTATTTGACTACGCAGATTCTAGCCAGCTGTTCATCACTAGAGGTGCAGGCGAAATGGGTCCTAGAGCCAGGCTATTCAACCGCCCTGAAATCGCAGTGTTAAACCTATCCTACTAGAGATTAATTATTTCTGGAACGCCAACTATCTCTTTGAGCACTAATCATCGCCAGCTTCAAGTTTATTAATCCTGCTCTATCCTCGGGATTCCTGCCTGTAATCAAGAATATACTAAGTAATTCCCGCGCATCTTGCTGACTTACTGAACCTTTCCTGCCAATCAGGTGTTTAGTTAGTTCATCTATTGCTAATGTTGAAGCAACAGCCGGCGATAAGATAGGAGTAGGCTTAGGATTCCTCAGGATCATATTTTCATCGTGAACAACAGCTACATGATCAGTTCTATCTATGAGCATATATCTATTAGTTAGTTCGGGGAATTGTCTGGATTTATGCCCGCGAAGAGTTCTAATATAATTTTCATATAACTCTTTAGACTGGTCATCCTTTTTTTCAAAGCTTTCAATAATCCCGTTTGAGAGCCTGTAGTATGACTCTCCTTCCTTTTTGATTGACTCATATGTATACAAAGCAGACCCTAATAGTTCTTTTGTCAACTTGAAGCTAAAATCTTTGGGGGTATTAAGTAAAGATCTGGGGACAGCAATGTACCCATCTAGGATAGCTACATAGACGCCAGGGGTAGGCTCATCTTTACGTAACCCCTGAGATTCAAGTACCTTACGGTAGTTCAAGTCGTCCATAATAATCACATTGGGTGGGGCTAGCTCAATTTTACGCATTTTGACTTCCTTTGGCGGAGTGATGCCCTGCACAAAGTCACTTACCACTGTCCATTGAGACTGGATTATCTGCCTCGCAGCTTCAAACTCATCATCAGTTAACTCGCACTCAATAACTTGAGGTCCGCTCTCACCCATTTGCTCGGGATGGGAGTGTTGTGCTTGTTCAAAAACTGGTTCCACCAATATCATCAGACATTATACACCAGCTCTATGCCACTGCCCAAGCACTATACAGACAGCATTGATGAAGTGAAGCTCTAAGTTATGCTATGCTGAGGTTATAATTTTGTTAGCTAAGCATCATGTCAATTAATGCCAAATACTTTCAAGATATAAAAAAGTTCCCAGAGCAGTTCGACGCAGGTGTCAAAACAGCTGAGCAAGTTGATTTAACAGGCTTTGAAGCAGGTAGCTACCAGAGGATAGTACTCTGTGGCGTAGGTGGCAGCTCTCTATATGCCGAGCTAGTCAACCAAATGCTAGGCAAGAAGATTATCTTCCCTCACAACGGCTACGATCTTCCTCGTGATGTCTCTAAAACTGATTTGATCATCTGTGCCTCACATTCCGGCAATACCGAGGAGACTATCAGTTCGGTTGAAGCTGCAGCCGCTGCTGGCCACCGAGTTATCGCCTTTACCTCAGGTGGGAAGCTTATGGAAATGGCCAAGGCAGCAACCACCCCCGTACCAGTTTTCACTCTGCCCACCGGAATCCAGCCTCGACTAACTACGGGCTATTTTATTGCATTTTGCATCTATTTGATCAATAAGCTGGGTTTTAGCCAGGTCGATATGGAAGAGATTTCGGTCGCGTTTAAGCATCTTGAGGGCGCCGTTGACGAGCCCAAAGCCCAGCAAATCGCTAAGAGTTTAGTAGGTAAGACTGCGATTATCTACGCTGATGATAAAAATTGGTCAATTGCCAGGATTGTAAAAATTAAATTTAATGAAAATGCCAAGGTCCAAGCTTTCTGGAATTTCTTCCCAGAAATGAACCACAACGAAATGGTCGGCTTTACCAAAGTAACTAGCAACCCCTCTTTTCTAATCCTAAAGTCGAAATTCGCCCATCCCCGAATTCACACGCGCATCGACGTTTTCGCGAAACTAATGCGCTCTAAAAACCTCTCAGTAGAGGTGATAGACCTGGCCGGCGGAAGTATCACAGAAGAGATGTTACATGCGTATTTCCTAGCTGACCATATCACCTATTACCTTGCACAGGAATACGGAATTGATCCTGAACCAGTAGATATGGTTGAAGAGTTCAAAAAAATGTTATAGTATCTGTAATATAATTTGTTAACTTACGTTACATGTCTTTATCTAAAATCGCCGGTAAAATTGCTTTAGCCAGCACCACAGCTTTGGCAGCAGTTTCCCCAATTCTAGCTCAGTCATACAGAACTACCACTACTTATGGTTCAAATGCTGGTCTAGACATTTTCACCCTCTGCTGCTGGGCATTGATCTGTCTTCTAATTTTGGTCGGTTTTGTAGGTACAATCTACCTAATCATCGATGCCACCAAACGTGACTACGGAACTGATAGCAATATGATGATCATCGGCATCTTGTTGATCCTTTTCCTAGGATTCCCAATTGGATGGTTACTATATGTTCTTTTGATCATGAATAAGTACCCAAAGAAGGCTTAATAGCTGACTTTAGAAAGCAATTAGAAAGGGCGCGGCAAGGCGCCCTTCTTTTTTAACTTGGTAGCTGCGAGTTTCCTGACAGACTTACTGACTACTGTGCAAATTTACCTGTCTCTGTCAGCA
>CALFHW010000210.1 GCA_937876695.1 uncultured bacterium | reverse complement strand
CAGCTCGTGTCGTGAGATGTTGGGTTAAGTCCCGCAACGAGCGCAACCCTCGTCGCTAGTTACACGTGTCTAGCGAGACCGCCGATATCAAATCGGAGGAAGGTGGGGATGACGTCAAGTCAGCATGGCCTTTATGCCTAGGGCGACACACACGCTACAATGGCTGGTACAATGAGCAGCGAACGGGTGACCTGGAGCGAATCTCATCAAAGCCAGTCGTAGTTCAGATTGTAGGCTGCAACCCGCCTACATGAAGCCGGAGTTGCTAGTAAACGCAGGTCAGCCATACTGCGTTGAATACGTTCCCGGGCCTTGTACACACCGCCCGTCACGTCATGGGAGTTGGTAACACCTGAAGTCGGTGACCCAACCGCAAGGAGGGAGCTGCCTAGGGTGGGGCTGATGACTGGGACGAAGTCGTAACAAGGTAGCCGTACCGGAAGGTGCGGCTGGATCACCTCCTTTCTAGGGAAACCTACAGGCAGACCTGCGAATGCAGGCGAGCAAGGTGGACCGAAATACAAACAAGAAAACAAACCTTAAGTCCCTAGGGCGCAATAGTCAATACTCAATTGCTAATTGACAATTGAGTATTAGTTATTCGGAATGTCTTATCACTCTTTAGCGGTTAATGCAATGCGGGCCTGTAGCTCAGACGGTTAGAGCACTGTGCTGATAACGCAGGGGTCAGTGGTTCGAGTCCACTCAGGCCCACCTCAATAATCAAGGGTCAATGACGAATTGACAATGGTTAATGAGCGTGAGGTCGTAGGGGACTCGAATTGCGTCCGGGCTACATCACGCAAGCGACCGATAAGTTAGCACAATTGACAATTCATCATTAGCAATTGTGCATTGGTTATTGGTTTCCGCTTGGTACGTTAAAAACTGAATAGGATTAGGTATCTTTACTCTATAGTAGTTTAGCGGCGCCTCAGGAATGAGGGAGCTGTGAGACAATGACGAAGAAGCGAAGTGGTTAAGCTACTAAGGGCGTACGGGGGATGCCTAGGCGTCAAGTGCCGATGAAGGACGTGTAGCACTGCGAAAAGCGATGGGGAGTCGTGCTAGGACAGTGAGCCATCGATATCCGAATGGGGAAACCCGGCTTGGGGAATGCCAAGTCAGCCACGGTTGAACACATAGGCCGTGAGCGGGGAACTCAGGGAACTGAAACATCTAAGTACCTGGAGGAAAAGAGAGTATTCCGTAAG
>CALFHW010000209.1 GCA_937876695.1 uncultured bacterium | reverse complement strand
CGTATTTGCCCATGAAGGCGCTCGAAGAGATTGCTGCTATCCGCGGGGTAAGCGAGGTTGATTTGTACGATAGGACGCCTAGCGACGAGCAGGAGCTGTTCCGCAGGATTTCTGGGGCAGAGATGGTCAGCTCGAGGCTATTTGTGAAGTACGACAAGAAGTTGCTGGATTATGCCAAAGACTTGAAAGCGATATTCTTGCCAATGGTGGGCTATAACCATGTGGATGTGGATTATGCCTCCCAAAAAGGCGTTTATGTCTACAACTGCGCAGGCTACAACGCCGAGGCCGTAGCCGAAATGGCTATGGGGATACTGCTTTCTTTGCTGCGCAAAATTCCTTCCGCTCAACACCACGTCAGGGCAGGCGGAATAGAGTACAGGATCTTTGAGGGCGCCGAGCTACACGGCAAGACAGTCGGGGTTATCGGCGCAGGGAAGGTCGGCGGCAAAATTATCCACTTATTGAGGGCTTTTGGCTGCAAGGTATTGGTTCACACCAAAAATCCTTCTGCTATTAGGGCAAAGGAGTACGGCCTTGAGGATTTTTCTACAAAAGCCGAACTGCTCAAAAAATCAGAAGTGGTCATCCTGGCGCTACCATTAGACTCGACCACCAAAGGTATCATAGGTAAAAGGGAATTCGCTACCATGCGCAAAGGCAGTGTGCTCATTAATATCGGCAGGCAAAACGTAGTAGAGGAGCAGGCAGTTATCAATGCGGTGTTATCTGGTAGGTTAGGGGGATTTGGAGCGGACATCTTCCTGGAAGATCCGCTAGATATCAAGTTACATCCAATTGCCGTTCAGGAGTTTGTAAAACTACCAAATGTGCTGATCACGCCGCATATCGCCGGAGAAGCAGTCGAGGCAAATAAGCGTTTAGTAAAGGTCTTCTTGCAGAATATTGAGAATTTTCTTAGTGGTTCTACAGCCGCAACTTCCCGCAAGTACCATAACCTAGTAAACCGCGCCCAGCTGGAGGCGCATGGGCATATTTGAGGCTGTTATAACCACGGGATTAGTAGATTAGCAAAGTTTGGCCGGATTTAACTTAAGTGTAAGTGTTTTTTATCTCTTTTCAAGAGGATTCTTTTGGTAATGCTATAGGAATCTCAAAAGAATGCTGAGGGAATAAGGGAACACTATAGCCATCCTACAGTAATTCTATAGCAATACTGCGAGATTCCTTCTGGAAAGGGGCGAAAAGGAGGGATGTTTGGTTCCCAGATCACAGTCGGCTTACCAGTGGATTCTGTTCCAAATCCAGGTGTAGTAAGTATATATATCTTTATGATATAATCTCGTCAGCTTACTTTCTGCACATCCAACAATGTCGGGTCTGGAAAATCTAAATGGCGAGAGATTACGATTAATTAGTGAATTTCATAAACTAATTGATTGGCACTATGCAATTACTGAAAACCATATAGGTGAAGAGGTTCGTACTGGTAATATGTCAGACCCATATTATACAGTGCAGTGGTTAGTAGTTGAGCCAAGGAACTCAAAAAAGAAGCTAGATGTAGAGGTAGATCTTCTTACAAACTCAAGTTTGATTCTAAACTTATTGGAAGCAGGAGTGACACCATCAGATTTTAGAGAGGATGGAAATGTCTCCGATGTAAATAATGCCAACAAAGGCCCATACTGGCGAGCTAAAATTTTCTCAAAGATGTTGTTATACGTGATGAAAGATAGGTATTATACGGATTCTTCTAAAATCATTGGCTCAGCTTCCTATGAACAAAAGGCGCAGAGTGATCTCGAGCTAGCTGCTACATTTGATTTTCATCTCGCAATGCAAGTTGCAGAGGGAATATCTACAGGGCTGATTGATGATAGTGAGCAGGTAGTTGTGACTCATAGTTTGGGTCATAGTGGTAGTCATCTATTTCAGATCGTCTCGAGATTGGCTATGAGTGGAAACTTTATACCTGAAAAGGATAGCTTTTATAAATGTGCGATAGACTTGAGGCTTTATGAGATCAACATAAGCAATGAACGCAAAGATTATGGTGACGAGTTTTCAGCTCGGCATGGATTACTATTCGAGCTACGCGCACTCTATGATAGCTACACAATCGATAATAAAAATGTAGATGCTATATTTAAGGCAACACTTCTAGACCAAATTAAAGCGCAGATTGAGGAGTTAATTTCAATGGATCAAACTGGGATAAAGCGCGATGCTATTATTATCAGGCATGAAGCTGGTAGATATAACAGAATGCTCGTTAAGATAAAAAAAATGCACAGCGAACTTTTTGGTCCCGGGTAGTAGTTGTGTAAATTGGGCAAACAGTTTAAAATCACATATTGAATTGTCCGCTGGGATAGCTCAGTGGTAGAGCAGCGGTTTTGTAAACCGTTGGCCGCGAGTTCGAATCTCGCTCCCAGCTCCATTTGAGAATAGTATTCTCCCATTTTTATTAGTTCTGCCCAAATAAGCCGGTCTCAAAGGCCCTGGGACTTGCTATTATCGATAGGCTCAGTATATAATAGATATATGAGTAAGGGCGAACTCGGTATTTTCAGAAAACTAATTGTCGTTGGACTGGTGGTGAGTAGTTGTGCTACTAATCCTGACTCAGGCATGAGTAGTGTTGAGCATTCTAGTGTCAGTGGGGATGTCCCAATTAATGACGTAGTGGAAAGGTCCCCAGAGAATACGCTGCTAGAGGGTTTAAAGATCACTCTACAAAATCCAAATGAGGTAGATCCTACAATGTTTGAGTTTAATTACAATAATCCCGAAGAGTGGATAAGTGAGTCTAGAGCTCTGAATCTTAGCGGTGGTGGCGCTGAGACTGTAGTATTATCTGAGCTTTACACTGAAGAAGGGGTGGTTGCTGCGCTGTTTGACGTCAACGGGGTAAAGTTACTTGAGACCCCAGTTGGTAGCTCAATTGAAGCTTTTGACGCTGATAAACGCATTGCGGTCACCAGTCGGCGAGTGGAAGGGGTGGAGGGGATAACCCATGCAGTCGAGATAATTGATTATGCCAATCAGGATGTCTATCAAGTGAATATACCCCTAGGGATTAGCTTTCGAGGCGCAGCACTTGATAAGAAAACTAGCAATATTATTTTTAGTTTCGGACAGCAGGAGTTAAGCGATAATTTTCATTATAATCTTCTTAAAGCTCGAAACGGCCTTTCAGATAGCGAGATGCGACTGCCTCCGGCGTTGTACAATGAGAATGTTATAGTCGAATATCCAATAAGGCAGAGCGAGCTCGTCGCGAGAAGCCTTTGGCCCCAAGGTGAGGTGTTGTCGGTAGAAAATGGCATTGTCGTTATTAAATATCCTGTTATCCCCGATGTAGATAGTAATACTCCCGCGGCAATCCTGAACCAAGTGATGTACGGAATGGCACCTTATCCTGGTGAGAACATAGTTTATCTCTCACTGACAGCTGACAATACGGATCCATTGTTACGAATCCCTAGTGATTTTAGACCCGAAGATGTCGGAACGATGGGTAGCGGAATGATATTTGAACCCGGTACCAGCGTTGTGGGGGTTGATTATACAATAGGTCTGGGCAGCTATTACCTTGGTCTTGGAGTACCACCGCTGCGGACTTTCTTGTTAACGGAGAATAAGCCCGGCGGGAATGTTTATGACTTATCCAATATTAGTATAAGAACATTGAATAGATCGACAGGTGTGCAGGATTATTTTGAGTTCACCATGCCGACTAGCATTTTCAAAGCTGAAAACAGTTTTTCATTCACTGAGGAGGGTAATCTGCTGATTATCGCTGATAATAATAAAATTTATCTTGTAAGCCCTGAGACGCTTGCCGCTTTGTCACTAGGGGCCTCGCCTGAGATGCTAGAACAACCAGCGATTTTAGATGTTGGAGCGGCCTTCTACTCTCATAGCAATATTCCAGGTTCTGGCGATATACAGCGATACTAGCTCGTTGCCCGCTAGGCCTTGCTACCTTGACTTTTGGGGCCCTTATGCTATATAATGGGTATATGGACAAGGATAGAATGAGAATAATTAAGAATGGGGCAGTTGTATTTGGTGCTCTTGTAACTGGAGCGCTAGCTATACGTCATCACGATGCGACAACCGGTCCTGAGCCTCTCCCTATTGTTCGCGAAAATCCTGAACTTCAGCAACTGCGCGCGCAGGCCACAATACACGAAATTGAAACATCGGCGATGGATTTCTACGTTACAGCTGACTATGAGCAAATGTGGCTGTCATTTGGGAAAATCAAAGCGGTGAAGTCTGACGCCAACGGTGTCCCTGTGTTCTTGGCTAGTATGAGAACTGCAGAGGCAGAGGAAAGTCGAGACGGGATTTTTGCTGGCAACGGTAAAAAACTATATGAGACGAAGTCAGGTGATGACGAGATCGTTGGGTTTGAACCAAATATGGGCTTTGTGGCTGTGCTTTCTACGACTGAGGACCCAGGGGATTCGAGCCAACCTAAACTGCAGAGGCTGAAAATATATAACTATTTGGATCAAAAAGCCTATGAACTCACTATCCCAGAGGGGGCGTATTCATTGGGTAGGGTGTTCTTCGACCCTACCACCCAGAAAATGGCTTTGAGTCTTGAACTCAGCGTACCAGACCAGACCTTCTCTACAGTTGTAAATATGCTTTATGATTATTCGGGGCATGGGACTGGTGCTGGCGAAATGAAGTTCCATGCATTTCTGGGTTTTGAGAAAGTGATTAAGGGCCTTAATAATGGGGTATTTTTTTCTGATCCAGTGAGTTTTCCTCGAACGTATCAGGATAGCGATTTATCGGAGTACCAGAACTCGGAAAGGTCATTAGATAACTTTTCAGCAATAGCTGGACAGGCCTCGTTAGTCCTAGGACCGGCAGAGGCTAGAGTTGTTACCCCAGATCTGACTGAAATCTCCTTCTGGGCTGGATACGAAGCTACTAGTGAATATATATTTGGCAACGTGACTGTTAGAGACCGAGATGGAAATGCATCTGTTGGATTTGTAGTTTACAATATTGCCACCGGGACCTGGGCAAAGCTAAAGCAAAGCGCTATCCTTATCGATCCAAATACTGGCCAAGAGCAACCTATGCAGATGCCCTTAATAGATACGCGCATAGAGCAAAGTAGTACTTTTCAAATTTTTGGCGACAGCCTGATAATAGTCACTCAAGGAGATAGAGTTTTCTCTATTGGAATAGCGAGCGTTCTAAATCCAGAGCTTAGAGATGAAAAGCAGCTTTATTTGGGAGGGGAATTAACTGCTGACATATTGAGCCCTGTCATTCCCGAATATCCAGAGGATACCCAGCAATATTAGTTCTTGACCGCAAGCCATTGCGTCTTGTACAATCCGGGCAAATATCTTAGTTGCATATAAGAATGGCAGGTGATGATAATCCCGGAGGATACGGACTAGAAGGGTCCGGAATAGGAGAAGGTTGGCCAAATAAGTTCGGTATAAGGCCGTTTGGTGCTCCACTCCATGAAGCCCTACCACTGGAGATTACGCATGATAAATATGCTATTGCTGGGTTTGCAGACTTTGGTGACCTCAGTGAAATAGAGCAGCAAGCAGTTCTCAACTGCTCAAGCCATATGCGTACTATCATCCAGGAAAGAATGCTTGCTGGAATTTATGCTGATAGCAAAACTCCAGAGGTATTCCTAGAGGCAGTGACGCAAACTCTGCATGGCTTTTCGGATTTATACGAAAGAGGGACCGTAGATATTGATACCCAAATTAGGGCCATTAATACAGACCGGAGGGGGAAATGGTCTAGGCAAGATGTCGTAACTAACTTGGGCAAGGAGAAGAAGAATTTGGAGTTAAGGTTGGAGAAACAGAAACTGGCTGTTTCCCAACTAGTTTTACATAATTTTTTTGGGGCTGAGGGAAAATTTCAACCAGATGACCTACATTTATATCTCTTAGAGAAGTTAACAGATAATAAAGGCGGCGAGGTGCAAGCAAGTGAAATCGTCACCACATTAATAACTGGCCTTAAGCACGACTCTTTTAATCATAAGGCTTTACTCTATAAGAAAAAAGGCGAAATTATTGCACCATTGGGGTCACCTTCTGTTCAAAAAGCTTCACAAATCCTTGCTGGAGCAAAATACACTCTAAAGGATCATTTTGCACTCAACCCAGGAGTCACAGCTAGAGGTTTGCTAATTCAAATTGGTAAAGTGGCTGACCCTTGGCAAATCATTTGTAGAGAGGTGTTAAATTTTAGAGCAGAGTCAATTGAGCAAGTGACCCCTAGCGAACTGACGGGGTTGAGTTTTTGCTCATGGGCAGAATTTAATACTCAGGTCTGTCTTGCATACGGTGACCGCGATAATAAAGTACTTAATATTAAATCCTACTTACAGCACCTACTTCCATTTAACGGTGACAAATTCATTCCCAATAAGGCTATATTCGATAGAGAGCAAGAAGCCTTGGGGAGACTACTGGAACAGGATTATGATCCAGATAGCCTTGAGAGTCTAAGAATTGTCACTGAATGTGCCCTTCTAGGCACATTTCCCCTTGTATTAGTGGACTTATGGGGAGGGGCTGGTAGCATGGCTATGCAAGAATTCCCCCCGCAGGATGTAACTACACTAGCAGCAATTAGAAAATCAGCAGGATATGTTTTGTGGGAATTAGGATGCATCGCTCCCGGCTCGTGGACTGAAAGCTATTATGCTAGCGCATATAAAGAGCTTGTCCCCAAGAATATACTACATCTAATTCTTGGGCTTTCAGAAAAAATGAGTCCAACTGATAAATTAAGCATAATAAAAGCAGTTGATGCTGTAAAAGATTCACTGCAGACTAACCCGCCCGCTTTAGATGTGAGCTGGAAGAATATTGACAGTTTTAATGCGAAAAGTAACCCTTATTTAGCTGCATTCAATCTAGATAACATCACATTTCAAGCATTAGGTGGACCGCAGCTAGGTAAAATCAAGGTGGTGTTCCAGATTAATGATGGTAAAAGTGTAGAAATGCATTTGGATAGGAATGACTTAAAGTTACATTTGAAAAATGGGGTAGCTGTGGATGGGTACAATAATCTGTACTATCTAGTGCTCATGCATTATGAACAAATCGTGAGTGGAAAGATCCTAGGTAAGGAAGAGCAGGCTAGATTTGAAGCTGAGATGACTTTATTTGGAGACAATCTGGAGTTTGCAGACGAAATAGAGGCTCTCAGTCGCGACAAAACTACTATCCGTGGTCACTATCGGCGGTATATCAATGAAAAGTATAACTTACAATCGGTTAGGGCTATTAAGCATGCAGTGCTGGTTGATGGCGAATATGGCATCAAGTTGGATAATTTAAATCGAAAAGCTAGGCTTCACAATGCACAAAATCCAGGCGCAGGGAGAATGCCACTATTAACTTATGTTCGCGAGACAGCGACTGATACTGAAGAGGTGCATCAGCTAGTTTCACACTTGGGTCTTGAACAAAGGAAGTATATTGAAGCAATTCAAAGGGGTAGGACTCACTTGGGGGAAGAGCCATAGTTTTGGTTCAAATACTAGTTTTACTAAAACGATCTTCTCGATTTCCTGATTTGCGGATATTTTGCTAGAATGTGGCAGCTGTTTAGCAGATGGGCTTGTTGGCGTTTGGGCCAAGTGACTGTAACTGAGAATGGCGCGGTGTTTAGGCAAGGGTGGCGGAGTGGTCAAACGCACCTGACTGTAAATCAGGCCTCGTGAGAGTACGGGGGTTCGAGTCCCTCCCCTTGCACCATGCTGAAATAGCTCAGTTGGTAGAGCATTCCCATGGTAAGGGAAAGGTCTCGGGTTCGAATCCCGATTTCAGCTTTCGATTCCAGCTTTTTATGTTATAATTATTCCACAAATCTTTGTAGGCTTGGTATACCTTCGCTTTCAAAAGCGCACCAAGCATAATTTATTTTTTATAAAGGTAAAAACATGGCTGAAGAAGCTAAAACAACCTCTGCAGTAGCTGCAGACAGTGCGAAATCCACCAAAGCTACCAAAGTTAATCTACCCGAGCTAAAAGAAGTTCTTAGAGCTGGAATGCAATTTGGTCACGAGACCAAACGCTGGAATCCCAAGATGGCTGACTTTATCTTCGGTAAGAAAAACGATATCCATATCATCGACATCAGCAAGAGTTTACCACTATTAAAAGTAGCAGGCGATTTTTTAGCTGAAGCTATTACCAGAGGACCAGTTTTGTTCTTGGGCACCAAGAGACAAGCCGCTGATATCCTAGGCGAAGCTGCTGTGGAGTCAGGTGCTCACTTCGTAAACAATAGATGGGCTGGAG
Source organism: uncultured bacterium (assembly GCA_937876695.1). GTDB lineage: Bacteria > Patescibacteriota > Dojkabacteria > CALFHW01 > CALFHW01 > CALFHW01. The sequence continues at coordinate 9,249 of CALFHW010000209.1, read as the reverse complement.
GACTTCTAAGCAACTTCAACCAGATCAAGAAAAGTATCGACAGACTAAACGAATTAGAAAAGATGTTCGAAGAGGGAGTTACTGGTAGAACCAAATACGAAATTTCACAGATGAAAAAGGACTGGGAGAGGCTGACTAGGCTATACGGAGGCGTTAAAACCTTGAAAGCTAGACCAGTAGCAGTTTTCGTAGTCGATCCTAGCTTCGAAAAAGGTGCGGTGCGCGAGTGCAACTTCTTGGATATTCCAGTTGTAGCTATGGTAGACACCAATTCTGACTACACAGTAGTAGACTACCCAATTCCAGCCAATGACGACGCTATCAGGTCTATCAAGTTGGTAGTTGAGTACATCAAGGCAAGAATCATGGAAGTAGAGAGTCCACATAGAATTACACACAAGTTCAAGGACTACACCAAGGTAGAAGTGGCCATCAAGAAAGCCAGTGATATCAAACAAAAGGACGTAGAAGAAATCGCATCCTCAAGAGGTGAGGTCGCTAAATCAGCACAGCGTAAGGCTATCCCAGCTGCTACAGTTGCTAAAAACAAAGCAGCTATGAAAGCAAACGCAGGTAGCCAGGCTGGAAGCGGGGCAGCTAAGGGCGGTGCAAGTGCGGCAGGCAAGGCAGCCAAACCAGTAACCGGCGGCGATAAAAGCGCAACTAGCGCTGCAGGTCAGAGCGAATCAGGTATCTTAGGTAAATACCAGGCACAAAAAGCTGTAAAAGTTGCCCGCAAGAGCTAGTGTTAAAAAGTTAAATTTTGTATATACTAAGACTATGAGTATTTCATTAGAGCAAATCAAGGAGCTAAGAGCTAGAACTGGCGTGGGAATTCACCACGTTAAGGACGCGCTTACTCAGAGTAATGGCGACATGGACAAGGCCATCATCTATTTAAGGGAGAAGGGTATAGCTAAGGCTGCTAAGAGAGCCGGCAATGCTACCAACAACGGTATGATCGGTCACTACATCCACGGCAAAACCATCGGTGTAATGGTTGAATTGCAGAGTGAGACTGACTTTGCTTCTGGTTCTGACAAGTTCCAGCAGCTCGCTAAGGAACTCGCTATGCATATCGCTGCTCAATCACCTGATTACATCGATATCGAGAGCGTTCCCGCATCAGTTATCGAGACCGAGAAGCAAGTGTTTGCTAAGGATGTCGCAGGTAAACCAGCAAATATCGCCGAGAAGATCTTGGAGGGAAAGCTTTCAAAGTTCTACGAGGACGCGGTACTGCTAGAGCAGCCTTATGTGCGTGATGACACGAAGAAGGTCAAGGATTTGCTAAATGAATACGTAGCAGCTTTGGGCGAATCTATCAGAATCAAGAGGTTTATCAAGATGCAATTAGGTTTAGAGCCAATCCACGCAGTCGCAGTTGAAAACTAGTAGTTAGCTAATATTAGTTCATATCTAGCTATGGGTGTCAAAGAAGATGCACAGAGGAAATTTGAGGACGCAGTAGGTCATTTCGAAGGGGAACTTAAGAAATTGCGAACTGGCAGGCCAACTCCAGAGATGTTTGAAAATATCAAGGTAGAGGCTTATGGCTCGCAAATGGCGCTTTCGGGCGTGGCTAGTATCTCTATTATCGATGCTACATTGGTAAGTATCCAGGTGTGGGATAAGAGCTTGGTGACTTCGGTGGCTGCTACGCTGCAGAGCCCAGATCACAACTACAACCCACAAATAGCTGGGGATAATATCAGAGTGCCAATATCACCCATGACTCAGGATAAACGAATACAGGTAGTCAAGGTCGCCAAAGAAGCAGCTGAGAAGTACAAAATTGAAATTCGCGTGATCCGCAAGGAATTCATGGAGAGATTGGAAGAGCTGAAGAAAGCTGGACAGTTGCCTGAGGACGACTTTGAGGCCCAGAAGAAGCAGTTACAAGAGCAGGTGGACGGTGCCAATGACAAGATTGACTCTATGCTCAGGGATAAAGAGACCTCAATCATGAAAGTATAGCTGTCTATGGAGTCATTTCTGCCCAATCTACTCTCGTTGCTACTAACTATTGTAGTCACGGTGCTGATTATAGGTTTAGTGGTGTTTGTGCATGAGCTAGGCCACTTCTTGGCCGCTAGGTCAGTGGGCGTGAAGGTAGAGAAATTTGCAATTGGCTTCGGACCTAAGCTTTTTACCCGTCAATTTGGTGAGACAGAGTTTTCACTGAGACTTATAATGCTGGGAGGCTTTGTGCAAATGTATGGGGATCTAGACCCAACTAGCTCAAGAGCTGACGAGACTACCAGGGGCCAAGAGGGCAGCTATTTATCAAAGAATGTCTGGCAAAAGCTGTGGATTACGGTAGCAGGTGTGGTCTCCAATGTAATCTTTGCGGCAGTAGTATTTGTGGCGTTTATTGCGCTTACAGGCGGCACGCTGCTATTACAGAGGATCGGCGACTACAAATTTATCGCCGCCGAGCAGACTGAAGAGGTCATGTTTCTTACCCAGGATTTTCGCGGAGAGGACTCACCATATGGGGCAATTTTGTCTATCGGTGGCGTAGAAATTGAGACAAAAACAGATCTAGAGAAAATAGCCCATGCACCCGAAAACTACGGCAGAGAGCTGGAAGTAGTGCTGCTCAACGTCAGTAGTAGCCATAAATATCAAGTTATTCTCAATGGCGCAGGCGTAGCTAGCAATTTTGACTTAGACGTTTTCCCAGCCGGCAGTGCAGAGGGTAGGGTGGTGCTAGGCGAAATCGCCACAGATAAGGCAGTAGGTAAGGCGCGCTTAGTCAGCATCAGCTCAGCAGGCGAAGCTCAGGGTAGTTCTATAGACGGCGGAAGTTTACCCACCACCTCCGCAGAAGGCGATTGGGACGTCCAGGAGCTGTCGGGACAATATTTGCTAATGTTCGCTGGCAAACAGATCTTGAGTGGCCAGCAGTTATTAGATGCAATCGACCAAAACCTCGGTAAGAAAGTGGTCGCTGTCTTTCTAGATGGCCAGCAAATGCTCACGCAGGTGGAGATCGATTTGCCAGCCAGTAAGCCCGAAGAGGGCGGATTACTGGGAGTGAGTTTTGGCGTAGCTAGAATGGGAGTAAATAAAGACGCTATGCTAGTAAAATACGCCAGCCCGTTGACTGGCGGACCTGCTCACGCAGCCAATAGTATCGGCTACAACGCCTACGCGCTTAGCCTGCTAGTCAGTGAGGCTCTCAGTGGTAGGCCCGATGCCCTGGCCCAGAACGTAGGCAGCGTGGTAGCAATTGGGCGCGAGGTCAATACTATCCAGACGCTGTCGCTGACCTCAGGGGCAGGTACCTTGGTGCAGTTCCTTAATCTTATCGGTGTATTTTCGGCTATTTTGGCATTTATGAACATTTTGCCAATTCCAATCCTAGACGGCGGCAACGTGGTGTTCATTATCCTGGAGGCTCTTAGAGGCAAACCGCTGCCTAAAAGAATGATGGATGTGCTTTATATCGCGTTTTTCGGCGGCCTAATGCTGCTGTCGGTGCTAGTAATTGGACTAGATATCTTCAAATTATTCCGCTAGGCAGTCTAAAGTTTGTGTTATAATCCTAACTAGATCGTTTAAATATTTTTGTAGACAACCACTGGGAGGTGATATAAATGTCAGTCATCGTACATGATGATATGCCGATAGAGCAAGCTCTAAAGATGCTCTGGAGAGAATCAAATCGAGAGAAACTTACCGATACAGTTCAAAAGAACAGGTACCGTATTAAGCCCTCATTTGTAAGGCATGAATTCCGCAAACAATGGGCCAAGATGAAGAGACGCAGACGTTCTGCTTCTCGTAAGTTAAGGCGAAAGGGCGTATAACCCCAGTCACACAAAGCTATATAACTAGGCTCCCGCAAGGGAGCCTTTTTTGTTTGGTAGCGTAATAGTAGATTTTTAGAAGAGTAATAAGGCAAATGTCTGCCACTTTTTAAGCTATAATAAAGTGTAATTTAAGCAGTAACGTGCATATGTCAAATTTCCCAGCATTAGTTGTGCTTGCAGGCGGCTCAAGTAGTCGGTTTGCGCCTCTATCAAATAAGAACTTGTTTAAGTTTATGGGTGAGCAGGTAGTTGTCAGGCAGGTTCGAGAGTTTGCACAGCGCGGTTTTGAGGATGTCTATGTAGTAGTTACCCCTTCGGAAGAGGCTGAGATGCGCCAGGCGATCACGGCAGTTTATGAGCAGGCAATTGTCATCCCCCAGGTAGGTGAGGGGCAAGCAGGAGCCGTTTCTACCGCACTGGCTGAAATGAAAACTCAGAATCTGGCCACTGAGGATGTGCTGTTTGTTAATTCCAATGACTTTTTTGATGATAAGTTTTATGAAACCGTCATCGCAGAGACCCAGAAATTAAAGGCTCAAAGTAGATGTGGTTTGGTAGGTTATAAGGTCAGCGAGTATTTCCCAGGTGGATATTTGGTGGTAGAAGGTGGTCTAGTAAAGGATGTCAAAGAGAAACCAGGCGTGGGTAATGAGCCATCTGATTACGTCAGATTAGTTGTGGATTATTTCTACAGCAGAGAGCTGCTGGAGAAGTTTATCAGGCAGGCCCAGAGCGCCAAAGACGACGTCTATGAGGTAGCTTTGGCAGATATGATGAAGGTGGGCGAGGAGTTCTTTATGATTGAGTACGAAGGAGTTTGGGCGACCATCAAGTACCCATGGCATGTATTTAAAGTGATGCAGTTTATGCTTTCTAAAATAACTGAGCCCAAGATTTCGCCAGATGCATTCGTCCACCCACACGCGGTGATCAATGGTAATGTGGTGATTGAGGCAGGCGCCAAGGTATTTGCCGGAGCCTGTGTCAACGGCCCGGCTTACATAGGGGCTGGCAGCATAATTGGTAACGGGGCGCTAGTCAGAGACTCAATAGTGGGCGCGGGTAGTGTCATCGGTTTCGGAAGCGAAGTGGCGCGCAGTTACCTAGCAGACAAGGTATGGCTACACATGAATTACGTGGGCGACAGTATTATAGATACCAATGTCTCATTCGGCTCAGGCGCGGTCACTGCGAATTTGAGGCTCGATGAAAGTGAGATCTCTGTAAACGTGAAAGGTGAGAAAGTTGCCACTGGTCTAAATAAGCTAGGTGCAATTATCGGCAGTGATGTGAGGCTAGGGGTAGGGGCAAAGACCATGCCTGGTGTGAAGATAGGTTCAGGAAGCAGTGTAGCGCCTGGGGTTATCTTAGGAGAGGATCTCGCAGAAAAAAGTTATGTATCTTACACAAGAGAAAGTCAGGAGTTGAGAATTGTAACAAATAAAGTCAATATTGCCGACATCGATAGGGAAAAACTGAAAGCCAGGTTATAATAATGCATGAAGCAAAAACTCGGAGGGTCTTCTAAGAAACTAAATACCTTGGTTTACCTCGGGGTTTTACTGGGATTCTTTGCAGTAATGCTGGTTGGAATAGTAGTTATTGGCGGCCAGGCGGCCCAGAGAAATACGTCAGAGACAAATACGCCCGCTGCACTTTCCGCTGAGAAATTTTCACTACAGATTGTGGCTGGTGAGGGGTTAGATGTCTCGGAGGCTTCTAACGACCCAGAATTAGATCCAACTGTTGGAGAGTTTGTCCCTACGACCGACTACACCGTGCCGTTTGTCGCCGGAACCTCGGAAGGGAAATTATTAGAACTTTTAGAAGCGTTTGACGCTGAGACTTCACTGTTTACCCTCACTACGAAAGAGTTTTCATTCGGGAAAATGATTGTAGGCATCAATGCGGTGGAGGCAGACGAAAACAGTGAATTTTGGGAGATCGTCATTAATGGTCAGCAAGCACAGCTAGGTGCTAGCGAGCTCCTCATAAAAGCCGGCGATGAAGTTAAACTCAGCTTGAAGGAATTCTAGATATGAAAAGATGGTTATCAAAGGTCGATTTTCGGGAAGTTGTTTTGGCAGTATCACTAGGACTTTTAGTGCTTGCTACTAGAACTATCTGGCAGCTTGGACCCAATATTGAGCTTATCAGTACTCTAGTAGTATTTTCTGCGGTCTTTTACAAGCAGAAATGGCTCAGGTTTGTGGCGTCAATTTCGGTTATTGTAATCTCGGATTTGGTGCTTGGGAATAGTGCAATATTTTTATTCACCTGGTCAGCGTTCATAGTTGGTTTACTGTTATCCTCACTGCTCAGAATGATCAAGCAGAAGGGCTCTAAGGATGCTATTTTGTCTCCAATCGAGTTCGTAGGCAGCGGGATTGTAAATGTGCTGTTCTTCTATTTATGGACAAATCTAGGCGTAGTTTTGGTCAGTGGAATGTATCCTTTGAGTATCTTTGGATTATCACAAAGTTACATCAATGCACTGCCTTTCCTTGGTAATCAACTAATCTCGGTTGCTATAGGTGGGGCGATGTTCTACTTCCTGTACAGAAGTCTTTCCTATCTTAGAAATTCGAAGTTTATACCGACACAAGAACTAAAATTAGCCGCTCAATCAAAGTGAACGATGAAGTGGGCAAGGAGATAAACCTGGAAGAAATGCTCGAGTTTGCTACCAGTTTTATCAAGTCAAAATTGGACGTAGTAGAGAAGTCCTGGAGGCAAAACGCAGGAGCTGAGTCTACAGCTAAATCAGCTTCAGATGTAGTGACTGACTTTGATAAACAGATTGAGAAAGAATTCTACCAAGTAGCAAAAGCAAAATACCCAGAAATCGGTTTTGAAGGAGAGGAGTTTGCAGAGTTAAATGAGGAAGCAGAATACAAATGGCTAATCGATCCAATTGACGGTACCAAGTACTTTGCCAGAGGCATTCCGCTTTGGTGTTCTACCTTGGCGCTCATCGGACCAGATATGCAGCCGCTCCTTGGCCTAGTTTATATCCCTTATGCAGGGCAAATGTTTACGGCCATAAGGGATCAAGGGGCATTTCTAAACGGGAAGAAACTAGCAGCCATAGACGCTGGAGTGGCTTTTGAGGATGGTCAGATCGCCTGGGATCAGGATATTGCAATTGGTAAGATGCCAGGGGCGATGAAGCAAGTCTATCAGAAATACACTCAACTCTTGCAAGAAAATTTCTACCGCGCCCGTCTTCTCGGTAGCGGGGCCTTGAGCATCTTATGGTGCGTGCAAGGAGTCTATCAGGCCTTTGCTAGCCCGTTAAGGCTAAGAAGTAAATACGTCGATCTAGCTGGGGCCCAGCTGATTGCCAGCGAGGCGGGTCTCAAAAGTAGAGTGACTTATCTAGGCGACAAACATACTCTGGGTGAGGAGCAGATGGACGTATTTATCGGACAACCCCGCTATGTGGAAGAATTGCTAAGGCTTTATCGTCAAGCTTAATAATAAATTCTGCAAGGCATAGGGGACGCTTGCCAAATTCTCAGAATTGGTTAATATAGTTAGTATGGAAACCAAAGGCTTTATCGCAAAATACAATCTGCAAATTTTACTAGGGGCAATTTTCGTGGTGCTGTTGATTATTCTAGGGTTGTTAGTGCGATCTACTGCCATGGGCGGGAGTATCGAGAACCAGCAACTTCTAAGCGAAGTAGCCAGACTAACTCGGATCAATAGCTCTGAATCTCCAGTGGTAGCAGTTATCCGCAATGCAGAGAATCTGCGCAAGGAGAGCGCGCTGATGGCAGAAGTATACAAAGATGCTATCGATGGCGATTATTTTCTGTCATTTTCCAATGAAATCATCATTTACCGCAGACAAGATAGCGTGATCGTCTACCAAGGTCCTCCACCAGCAGCAATTCAACAAAAGAGAAGAGAAGAGCTAGCTAGCAAAATCCGCCAGAAAGCCAAAGAAAACGGCGTAGTAATCACTGATACCGAGCAAGTCCAGCTGACCGCTGTTACCGATCCAGAAGTGCTCAAGAAAAACAGCCCAGACTTCTATGCCCAAGCCCAACAGGGAGATGTAGTAGCAGTGTTCCCAATTTCGCAGAAAATAATCCTCTACCGCCCCAATGGCGAGACATTTGTAAAAAGCGCTAGTTTCCAGGCGAGTTTGAAGTAGGGAAGACTAGCCTTCGCATAATGCATAAAGATAATACTTGTCCTATAGTATAGTTTGTAGTACAATTATATTATGCTGTTAGACAAACTAAGTAATCTATATCGTAATATATCTCAAAGGAGCAATCCTGGCGAGAAGGTATCCCTGCAACACCCGCGGACAGAGACTCTAGTCACAAGACGAAAGTTTATCCAGGATTTTTTTACTCTTTGCACAGGAGGGGTAGTTGCTTCAAGCCCTTTGATGAATGTCTTGGCAGATGTTTATGAATCTACCAAGGGAGATGTCCTTAATCAAGATGATTTTGATCTGCGACGTCCCATAATTGAAGAATGCCATCCCACAGCCGAGTACGCACATGTGCCTGTGTATATTTATTCGGATCACGAGGGGAAAAGAGCACCTACATCATCTGGAAGCTATTGTATTGACCCTGAAGGTAGGGTGTGTTTATTGACAGTCGCACACGCAATAAATAGGACTGAAGGTGCAAATAACTACATTCGTACTTACACTGGTTCTCACAGATTCGAGGCAGCTGCCTTTGGCGATCTACCTACCAATAGCCCCAACTACCTCTTTGATCCAGTGGTAATCATGCCCTTATTTCAAAATATGGAGTTACCTGATGAAATCGATAATTCTTCTCTTCCGGGTTTATTACCAGAGGATATACCCTCACCACGCCCGCCAAGACAAAGAGACCTTACTGCAGTAGAACAACACTTTGTTGATTTAGGTATTGATCCAAATAATAATGTAAACCCTAGCCAGCTCCCTAGGATGGCTAGCCAATCTGAGCTTGATAATATTCACAAAGCTAAGATATTTTTTCTTAACCCCCGGGAAATGAATGAGCGGATTGATTTAACACTAATAGATCCAGACACACTAGATGTAACATTAGTTGTTAAGCAGAATGGTGTTACAATTGAACATCCGTTGAATAACACTCTTGTTCTTACACAAGACCTTTCTGGAGATGAAATAACGCCCCCAGATGAAGTACAGTCAGGTGATAGTGGTGCACCAATATACGCTGAATTCACAGATGATTGTGGAGTTAAAACAGTTTTTGTGATTGGTGTATTTTCCACGGGAGTGGTACTGGAAAGACGTGTCAGAACAAATATTCTTACTATCTCGGTACCAGCAATAACGGAAGGTGGCTCTATAGTTAGAAATTCTGCTTCTGTATAGCCTCAAACCCCTAACCCCCATTCTCCCATAAACCCTTGCAAAAGGCTGGTAAACAGCTAGTATATATTA
>CALFHW010000208.1 GCA_937876695.1 uncultured bacterium | reverse complement strand
TTTTTTGTAAGTATAATATATATACATTATACAGCTTCGTTCACAAATCAGCAACCTATAGTACAGGAAGATTGGCCTCAGAAATATGCTAGGATAGCTAATATGAAATACGTAGCGCTGCTTAGGGGTATAAATGTGGGTAAAGGCAAACGAGTCGATATGAAAACACTCAAGGCTATGTTCGAATCGCTCGGCTATAGGAACGTTTCCACCTATATCAATTCCGGTAACGTGTTATTTGAAGGCAATGGAGAGTGCAAGGATATTCGCCGAATGGTTGAAGCAGCAATTAAACAGGAGTTTGCTGTGGAGATCCCTACTCTCATCATTACAGGCAAGCAGGTAGTTGAAATTGCAAGCGCCCTGCCAGCAGATTGGCAGAATGACTCGATTCAGAAGTCTGATGTGGCGTTTCTATTTCCAGAGATAGACAAAGAAAGCACGATCGAAGAGTTGCCGATTAAAAGGGAATTCATCGATACCCGCTATGTAAAGGGCGCGATTTGCTGGAATGTCAGTCGAGAGAATTACAACAAAAGCCACTTGAATAAGATAATTGGGCATAAATCTTATCAATTTATGACGGTGAGAAATGTTAACACTGCTAGATATTTAGCTGGTAAAATACAAGCACAATGAAATGCATCCTATTTGACGCAGATGGTGTGGTTGTTAACGCAGAGATGTTCAGCGTCCAGTATCAGCAAAAGTTTGGCGTCGAAGCTAGCGAAATGCTTCCCTTTTTCAAGGGTGAGTTTCAAGATTGTCTAACCAGGAAGGCTGATTTGGCCGAAATAGTTAAACCTTGGCTAGCCAAATGGAAATGGGATGGCAGCGTCGAGGAGTTTTTGCAGTTTTGGTTCAGATCCGAGCACAAGGTAGATGAAAGAGTAGTAGCTACTATTGAGGATCTGAGATCTCGAGGGATAAAATGCTACCTGGCAACGAATCAGGAAAAGTATCGAACCAAGTACATGAAAGAGCAGATGGGGTTTGAGCAGCTATTTGACAAAGTATACTCATCAGCTGAAATCGGCCATAGAAAGCCTACTCCAGAGTTTTTTGAGTTCATACTAGCAGAGATCAAGAGTCAGCATGGGATAGAACCTGAAGAGGTAATGTTCTTCGACGATTCTGCAGAGAATATTGCTGCTGCTAAAAGTTTGAACATCGATGCGCACCTATACAAGAGTTTTGAGGAGTTTGAGGGATTACAAAAATGATGCAAACTAGCAATATAATGCCTGGAAGCCACCAAGAAATAATCAATAAGACCGCTGAGATGGTAAAGAAGAAGTTCATGGGTGAGGGTTCGGGGCATGATTGGTGGCATATTTATCGGGTTTGGAACACTGCTAAGACCATCGCTGCTGGGGAGGAATCTGGCACGGAGGATTCAACTGCGCAATCTGTTAATCATTTGGTGGTGGAGCTGGCAGCGCTCTTACACGACATTGCCGATTATAAATTCCATGAGGGAGATGAAACTATCGGCGGCAAAGTCTCGCGGGAATGGTTGGAAAGCATTGGCGTGGAAGGCGATATCATAGATCAGGTTGTGTATATTGTAGATAATGTCTCTTTCAAAGGTGGCGGGGATTCGAAGAAGATGCAGTCACTAGAAGGCAAAATTGTCCAAGACGCCGACAGACTGGACAGCATGGGTGCGATGGGGATTGCCAGGTGTTTTGCCTATGGAGGCTTTCGAAATCAAGAGATCTATAACCCTGAGATCGCCCCTAGATTGGGCATGAGCAAAGAGGAATACAAAAACCATCGAGGCACGCAGATAAACCACTTCTACGAAAAACTGCTACTGCTCAAAGACCTAATGAATACCCAAACTGCCAGAAAGCTAGCAAAACAGCGCCACCAGTTCATGGAGACCTACCTAGCAGAGTTTTTCGCTGAGTGGGAGGGTAAGAGCTAGCTCAATCGATCTTTTTGATTAGTTTGACTGCAAACAAAGCAGCAAATACTACCGTCAGCACCGCTCCAACTACTACAAAACTGCTGCGGATGCCGACCTGATCTGTAAGACTGCCAGCTACGATTGCTACCAATGCAGACGAAATAGAGGTGACAAGATAGATGCTGGATAAGGTGGTGGCTCTAATCTCGGATTTTATGTGTTTCTGGCTCAAACTGTTGACTATGAGCTGTTCTAAAGGCTCAATTATGCAGAATATCCCGAAGAATACGAAACCCAAAACCCCAAAGACTGCAGACAAAATAAATAGCGACCCGACTTGCAACACCATCAAGGCAAAAATCAATTGATTGACCGAGAGTCGCCTTCTAAAATAGTTAAATCTAGAAGCAATGGCTGCTTGAAATAGAGACATACCAGCCAGAAATACGCCTATTCCCGACAGCGGCAATAGATCTAGCTCCACTAGGTATGGAATATTCGTACCTTGGATGAAAAAATGATAATACGAGAAGTAGGCGATGGAAAAGGCGCTGATCCACAATAAAACTGGCGATTTAAGAATTAGGCTTATGCCTGAAAATACTTTTACTTCGCTCTCTAGGTTCGCTTTTTTGGCTGGAGGCGTGTCATGCTGCATAAAGAGGACAATTATTAACCCTGCAAAGTTTGTCAGCGTGACTAGGTAGTAAGGCAAGTTGGGGTTGAGCATAAAAGCTGGCACGCCTACTAGTATGCCCACAGCTGTAGCGATATAAACCAGCATGGTCCCAGTCGATCTAACTGCGTCGTAATGCTCTGTCCATTTCTTTTCCTGTAAGTAGTCGTAAAGATATGCTTCGAAAGAGCCTGAAATGAAGGCAAAAGCAGCTGACCAGAACACGGCGATGATTAGAAAGTGAAATAGCTCATAACCTACAGTCCATAAAGGCGAAAAGATAGTGAAGATCATTAGCCCGGCAATTATGCTGTTGCGGCGACCAAACTTATCGGCAAAGAATCCGGTTGGAACTTCAAATAGAATGCTGGAGATATTAAACACAAACACAATCCAGCCGATATCCACAAAGTTAAATCCCTTGCTGAGCATAAATAACGCCAGCACAGCCTGGATCGGCCAGGTAGAGAAAATACTGGTATACAGATAATACAATCGTATATTGCGGTCATGCATCAAAGGAAATCGCATTTTACTCAAAATCGACATGATTGATAATATCATTTACCAATCGATTGTTCATCTCACTTGATACACGGCCTGGCAGTTGGTAACCTCGAGGAATCCGCGTGAAAGTCGTATGCTCTTATCCCACCTATATAAACCTCTGCCATTGGATTATCTGGATCACCCGCACTCTTAGTTACTTCATAGTAGGCAATTTCATCGAGTGTAATGTCTTCTTCGATGTATGTTTGGTACCACTTATCTAATAAATTCTGCGGGATACTTGTTTGAGGCATGGTCAGAGTAACTCCATTTGCCGCGGCTTCTTCATCTGTTTCTATACATCTATCAATGTATTCATACCAACTCTGAAGTATTGGAATTGGTGTGACCTTTATACCTTGCTTTCTCAGATAATCAACCAGCTTAACCTGATGATAGCAACCTTCCGCAGCCTTCTCTAGCTTCGCAAGTAAGTAGTTTTGAAACAATAGCCCTAACTGGTAATGGTTTTTAGTATCAATTAATTTTTGCACCTCTTGTCGAGTTATACTTTCATTTCTAAAGCTATGTACAGCCCTACTCATACTGACGGAATCATCAGCTAGCATATCCTTTAACATCTCACCATAAACAGATCCATAGTATTCCAACCCGGCTGTTGAGTGAAGATAACTCATATAGTCGCCAAATTCTGCGGTCAAGTTTTCCAACTCTCTTAGATTTTCCTCAGGGACATCATCTCTTAGCTGATAAAGAACGATGTTGTCAAAAGACTTGCCTAGTAAGATCTTACCGTTCTTTACTGTGGACCGCCAAGCATTCTTAAATATTTCATGCGGGAAGGCTGCTACATGCAACACATCGAAGATTGTCACCAGATCACAACTTCCCGTCAGCGCTGCGTGTCCATTAGCAACGAGTTCTGCGTCAATTTCTTCGGGCAAGGCCAGATCACCCTGTATATCCAGCAGACTTTGTCCTTGAATGGATTCAGTTTTTTCAGCGGTTATATCAACTATTTCTCTACCTTGCAGCACTTTATCAATCCGCAATAGTTCAACCCAGGGTTCATATCTTCGAGAGTAGTGTTGTCCCTGTATCGTTAGTAGTCGTTTGACTAATCCCTCTCCTTTGCTGCTGCCAAAATCAGCGATTCTGGTAACTTTTCCCTTGGGGGCAGCGTTGATTAATTTATCCATGTAGGTACTAATCTCGTCAGTGCTTCTACGGTCCTGGTATTCAGTCGCGTATGCTCCTGAGAGATTACTAAGTGGTAATCCAAATTTACCCAAATGCAGTAGCAGCATCCTATCTGCTATCACTGCTAAGCGCATAATCTCCAGGCCACTTAGACCAGCTTTATTCCAGATACCTCCGGTCGGGAAATAGGCGAATTGGCGCATAAGTTCAGTTTTATAACCTAATTTTTCCAGATATTCAGGTCCTAGGTGACTCATTCTTCTATCAGAATCGCTTACCTCTCCATAGACTAGCTCTCCCTTCATCAAGCTTTCAAATGACAATCCGCTATTACCAGGTAAAATCGCCCAGTCCTCCATCTTGATCCCTTGGATTGCGATAATTGGTCGTGGGGATCTTTTCATGGGCACACGCTCACCCGTAGGTGTCATTTGCCATAACATTTTTATTGGAGTTGGTTCACCTTCTAAAGCATCCATTTCGATCATATCTTTTATATATCCACTATATTATACCACAAAAACCTTTAGCTGAAAGCTAGCTAGTAGAGATGAACTAGGCAATCAGGCTTTGCAATCATCTCTATTACTGTATAATTGTCATATGAACACAGTCACGATCGACCATATCGCAATTACTGTAACTGATCTGAGTATGTCAGTTGACTACTACAGCAAGTACTTCGACTTTGTCGAGGAAAAGAGATTCAGCAAAGAAGGTGCGGAGTTTGTGTATTTGAGTTCGGGCGGATTAAGACTGGAATTATGGCAGTTTAGCCAGCGCGAAAGACCTCAAGATAGCCTGACAAATTTGAAGATAGTCGGCTTGAGGCACATAGGCTTTAAGGTAGAAGATATAAACTCCAAAAGACAGGAGTTAATTGATGGCGGTTATGAATTTAGCCAGGTCCAACAAGGCTCGAGCGGTGTTTATTATAGCTTGGGTGTTGACCCCGATGGCATTGCTATTGAGCTGATCTCGGATAGTAATTAATTTAATAAATAGCTAAATATTAAGTCTAAAATATCATGACGCAACAAATTAACATCTCAGCAACAATCAAGGCTCCACTAACTAAAGTCTGGGACTTTTACACTCAGCCAGAGCATATTGTAAATTGGAACAACGCCTCACCTGACTGGCATACACCTAA
>CALFHW010000207.1 GCA_937876695.1 uncultured bacterium | reverse complement strand
CCACGGGACGGAAAGACCCCGTGAACCTTCACTACAACTTTGCATTGATTTTGAGTAACAGATGTGTAGCATAGTTGGGAGACTATGAAGTAGCGGCGCCAGCCGTTGCGGAGTCACCGTTGAAATACCAACCTTCTGTTACTTAGAGTCTAATCCCGCGAGGGAGACATTGCATGGTGGGTAGTTTGACTGGGGTGGTCGCCTCCTAAAGTGTAACGGAGGCTCGCAAAGGTACCCTCAGTACGGTTGGTAATCGTACGTAGAGCGCATTAGTATAAGGGTGCTTGACTGTGAGGCAAACACGCCGAGCAGGAGCGAAAGCTGGCTAAAGTGATCCGGTGGTTCTGTATGGAAGGGCCATCGCTCAAAGGATAAAAGGTACTCCGGGGATAACAGGCTGATCTCCCCCAAGAGCTCATATCGACGGGGAGGTTTGGCACCTCGATGTCGGCTCGTCACATCCTGGGGCTGGAGAAGGTCCCAAGGGTTCGGCTGTTCGCCGATTAAAGTGGCACGTGAACTGGGTTCAGAACGTCGCAAGACAGTTCGGTCCCTATCTGTGGTGGGCGTTAGTAAATTGAGTGGACATGCTCTTAGTACGAGAGGACCGGAGCGTACGTACCGCTGGTGTATCTGTTGTGCCGCCAGGTGCAATGCAGAGTAGCTATGTACGGCCAGGATAAACGCTGAAAGCATCTAAGCGTGAAACCTTCCACAAGATGAGTTTACTTTTAAGGGTCGTCAAAGACTATGACGTTGATAGGCTACAGGTGTAAAGGTGGTAACATCAAAGCCGAGTAGTACTAATTGCCCGTAAGCTTTAACTTTATTACCCCCAAACCCCTGCAAGGGGGCTTGTGCGGGATACGAAACCTTGCCGAAAATTGCTTTCTTGATATGTCACCTTATTAAGGTTTTTATAACCAAAGGTCTTATGGTGGTATTGCCGAGGGTGTTCACCTCTTCCCTTTCCGAACAGAGAAGTTAAGCCCCTCATGGCCGATGGTACTGCACCACAATGCGGGAGAGTAGGTAGCTGCCATATTTATTTACAAATCCCCGTTAGTATTACACTAACGGGGATTTTTT
>CALFHW010000206.1 GCA_937876695.1 uncultured bacterium | reverse complement strand
ATCCCTCACCTGCTGCATTTCCACCTGTGAAATAGTATAGAAATGCGCGCGGTAGGTTTGACTCCAGAATCTATAGACTGGTGCTAAACCTTCTTGGCAATACGGGGGGGTTGTAGAAATAGTGCCCGCGACGCCAAAGGCGATGCTCTCGTACTTCCATGTATGGGGATGTGAGCTGCTTATTACACTGGCAAATTCTTGCTCAGCAGCAGTGTAAAAATGAGCCTCATATGGGTTACTCCAAAATCTGTAGACTGGCACTTGCATTTGGCTAGCGGGGACATCTGCCGCCTGGACAATATTCTGATTCTGACTAATCAAGTTGCCCGCTAAAACTACAAGTAATAGCGCCACTAAACCAAAAACTGCTGCTTTACCTTTTGTTATCATAATTGATGTCGTAGTATTGATATATGCAGTTTAACTATTGCTATTAATATAGTATACCTGAAACTTGGACATAATTAGCAAGCCTAACTTGAAGTTATTGACAATCGCGGTTGTGGCTTGCAGTACAGCTTTATTGAGTCTATTTGCCCTTGTAGTAAGCTCGCCAATTAGCTTAGAAGGTAAGGTCATTAGTTTGAGTAGCACAGATGCCGTGGTTTCGCTTGGTAAGGCAGGTGCAGAGCTAAGGGTGGAACTCTGGCTAGAGGACTTGGTGGGCGGGCAAACAAAACTTGAGCCAAAGGTGATCGCTGGAGAATACATTTTAAGCATAGCTGAGCTCACACCTGAGAGTACCTACAAGCTATATGCCACGGCTATCGGGCAAAAATCCGAGCTACTAGGGTTTTCTACTTCAAAATCACCCCAGCAGCCGCGATTACCTGAGGTCGCCTTTGGTAAAATCGAAGGCGCTGATAGCTACATAGTTGCCCAAATAGTTAATAATATTACTGCTGGCTCCTCTGTAGCGAAGTTTATCCTCCCAAATGAATTCGGTAACTGGACAACCGACCTTGCAGGCTACAAATCTTTAGAAGGCGATTATTTCAATTTCGCCAAAGAAAGCAGCTCGCTCAAGTTAGATGTTTATGCAGGTGGTGAAATTGTCGCCAGTCAGAAGTTAAATTTGACCGAGACCACCCCTTTTCCGGATATTTCAGTTAGTGATAAAGGCTTGGTGAGAAAGGTTGAAGCGCAGACAAATACCCAGGTAACTGAGGCAAGCGATAGTGCCCCCGGCGCATTTAATCCGGAAAACATTGAGATACCTATCACTAGCCAGCAGTATGAATCTATATTTGCACAAACAGTGCAGCCTACTTTAGAACCTACTGCACCTGTAGTGAAGCCTAAAATAGTGGTGACCATGAACGCTGACGGCGACATTCTGAATGCGCAGGCGACTAATTCCCAGTTAACATCAAATGTTACAGGGGTTGCTAATGAAATAGTGGCTAATTTCAATGGTTATAGAGAATATGACGTGCCACTGCCTCCAGCATTCTTGGGTTTCTTCACCAATTATGGCTACTCTGCTATCGGTACAATTTCCTTGCTAAATAGTTGTAGTAGAAGCGCTGAGGTAGAAAGAATGTGTGGATTATACCGCGAATTTTTGAGTCGAGAGGCACAGAAGCGTGGTGGCGCAGCGATTACAAATAATACTCAAGCCAGAAGTTTCGGTTCTATCTTCGGAGATTATTATAGCAACCCCATCTTCGCCCAGGACTTTCATCGTGAGGTTGTGAAGAAGGCAGGTTATGAGGGTATTGGAGCTAGTAAATCTCCCAATAATATTGGCAGTCATGGCTGTATCGATATCTGGGATAAAAATAGTAAAGGCTGGAGCACCAGTCGTAAAGTGCTGATTGTAGATACCGCAAGAGAAAATGACTTTATGGAATACCGTGGTTGGGTTCGTAAGGATGAGTCCATCTATCCTGATTTTAAGGGGCGCTGGGGCTTTGATATGCCTCAAGAAGTCGGTGGCAGTCGAGGTGGAATATTCAGGTGGAGCCGCTCAGATGTCTGCGGACAGATCGAGGTTGAGTATAAAATAGGCGGCACAACAATTGCCCAGACACCACTTACTAAATTACTGAGCAACCTTGCCGCCGAAAAGAAACCTGCAACTAATAGCCTCTCACAGCGAGGTTACTACACAATAAGCTCAACTAGTCCTATTAGCTATATCCAGAAGTTCTATGCTTTAGCAGGCGCAAGTCTAACGGTGTTCGTAGATACAAATCAAAACAAGCAAAAAGATGTGGGCGAACAAGTGCTAACTCAAGAACAACTAGGTCGTTTCACGTTAGAGCGCAACTCAGATTTCATCGACTTAACTCTAAAAACAGGTTGGAATCTCATACATTTGCCTGTCAGCAGGCCGCAAGATATGAAGACAATAAAGAGTTTTCTCGATGAGGTTGAGAGTCAAGGGTCGGTCATATTACACGCGAGCGAATATAGCGGCGACTCTACCCAGCCTTTTGTCCTTAGACAAGATGGGCAGCAATACGGTCAGGATTTCAATCTGCAAATTGGCAAGGGTCTGCTGGTCTATTTTCAAAGCAGCGCGGGGCAATTGCTAGTTGCAGGCGACCTTCCAGGCGAGACTGAGCCCTTGGCACTCGGCAAAGGTTTGCAACTCATTGGACTCAGCCAGGCACAGTTAACTGGGAATTTGGCTTCTGCTAGCAGTTTCTTAGACGACACCTCTGCCAAGTTCATTTCCCGCCTCAATAATGAAAGCTATCAGACTCTGCTCAAAGACGAGACCGACTTTGGCACGAATTTTGAGCTTAATAGTACGTTAGGCTACTTCGTTCTGGTAGAATAGCAACATGAACATATCACTTGGAATTGTAGGATTGCCAAATGTAGGCAAATCTACCCTATTTAACGCGCTTACCAAAAAGCAGGCCCCTGCTGAAAATTATCCTTTTTGTACAATTGATCCCAACATCGGCATAGTGCCAGTTAGAGATGAGAGATTAGAAAAGATCGCTGATATTGTAAAGCCAGCGCAAGTTGTGCCTGCTGTGGTTGAGTTTTACGACATCGCTGGGCTAGTCAAAGGCGCGAGCAGCGGCGAGGGCTTAGGCAATAAGTTTTTGAGCAATATTCGCGAGGTATCAGCAATTGTGCATGTAGTCAGAATGTTCACTAACTCAAATATATTGCATGTAGAAAACAGCGTTTCACCCGAACGAGACATCGAGATCATCAATACCGAGCTGATTTTGAAAGATATTGAAACTATCACTAAGAGACTAGTCACATTAGCCAAACAAGCTCGGCAAGATAAACTTGCAGCCAGCGGCCTGGCACATATGGAGGTGCTGGCGAAGCACTTAGACAGCGGCAAGTTGGCACTCGATTTACCTCTCAGCGACGAGGCCGCAGGGCCGTTTAGACAAGAGTTACAACTACTTACCGACAAACCAGTTATGTATGTAGTCAATGTCGAACCCGAGAGATCCGCTGAAGCAATCGCCAAAATTCAGTCTATTGTAGGAGATAAGATTGTGGTACCTATGGATGTCAAGCTAGAGGCCGAAATTATGGAAATGGATGACAGCGAGAGATCCGAGTTTATGGAGAGCTTTGGCCTAGATATGACCGGACTGGAAAGGCTCACTAGAGAGGCTTATAAGCTATTGGGACTGGCGTCTTTTCTGACCGCCGGCGAGAAAGAAGCCAAAGCCTGGACTTTTCCACTAGGTTACACCGCTAAACAAGCAGCAGGG
>CALFHW010000205.1 GCA_937876695.1 uncultured bacterium | reverse complement strand
TGCAGATACCCTGTTCAAAGCTATTCCAACTACGCCGATTCTATTTGCCTCCAAGTTCATCACTCAAAATAAATACGACATCGAAAAACTCGGTCACAAAGTGGTTGATGAACAAAGGCCGCTAATGGACGCCGGCACTTATTTCTATACTGAAATTGCCAAAGAAAAGTATCTCAAATGGGCCAAGGTAAATCTAGAAATCTGGGAGAACGTCCTAGAATCATTGCAAGATGAGGATATTAAGCAGATGCTAAAGACCGCATCAGAGCTAGGAGTAATCTAAAGCTATTCATGCAGATTAGGAAGATAACAACCGAGGATTGGGAGCTGTTGAGAGCGGTTCGTCTTGAGGCATTGAGCAGCTCGCCCGAGGCTTTTTCCAGCAAACATGCAGATGCATTAAAAATATCAGAGGAGGAATGGAAAAAGCAGCTCGCTGACCCCCACAATTCGTTTTTTCTGGTTTTTGATGGTGAGCGACCCGTAGGCATGGCTAGGCTATCTACAAAGCAGCCAGAACTGCCTACAAATGCTGCCCTGATTGCGAGTGTATATGTGAACGAAGAAATGCGCGGTAAAGGTGTAGGTCGAGCATTGATTGACGCAGTTATTGTCCATGCCAAGTCAATAGATGGGATTTCCGGTCTGCAGCTCAGTGTCAGGCAAACTCAACAGACTGCAATGAATTTATACCAAAGTCTGGGCTTTAAGAACGTTGGAACAGGAGGCCAAGGAAAAGAGCTCGAAAAAATTTATGCCCTCGACATTATCTAGATATTTAATGATTTACCTCGCTAGTTGAAATGCTACTGGCTTGATTGTTAATCTACTTATCTGAGTTCTCTTCCATATAGAAAACCTCTTGGATGGGACGACCAAACGCCGCTGCTATCTTGAAAGCCAGCTCTAATGATGGTGAGTAATTGCCCTTCTCGATGGCGATAATAGTCTGCCTAGTTACGCCGACTTTGCCAGCCAATGCTTCCTGGGTGAGTTCTTCACTAAAGAATCTCAACTCTCTGATTTTGTTTTTGACGATGCTATCTCTCACAGCTATGTTTGATCCTCTATGTAGTTTAACTATTCTATATAGTAATGCTTACCCGACAAAATGTCAAGTATCTATTACATTAGAACCAGTATGAACTTTAACCTCTTGAGTTCTGTTGTAGCTGTGGCTTGCGTGAGCTCTTGAACTTGATTCTGGCAGTCTCTCTTTCGATCAACTGTTGCAACTTAACATAGTCAATGTCATCGGCATCGTTTTTCTCCGCCAGATAGCGCTCCGCATCTGCAATCGCTTCCTCCGCTGCCTGCAAATCAATGTCTTCCGGCCTTTCAACACTATCAGCCAGAATCTCCACAATGCTACCTCGCTTAACTCTCAATAGCCCCGTAGATAAGGCAAATTCAGCAATATTCTCACCTTCTTTGATCTGCAACTCACCTGGTTTCAGAATAGAGATCAGAGGTACGTGATCTTCCAGAATAGTCACATAACCAGACTCCGTAGAGACAGAAACACTATCAACAGCTGCCGACTCGAAAATAACTCCTTGTGTTGCGATGACTGTTATTTGCATTTATTTTTGTTCAGTTTTAACTTGATCAATCGTACCCTTCATATAAAACGCGCTCTCAGGTTTGTCATCATGCTTACCAGCTAGAATTTCAGCAAATCCTCTGACAGTCTCAGAAACGGGCACGTAGACTCCTTTCATACCGGTGAACTGCTCCGCCACAAAGAACGGCTGAGACAGGAATCTCTGCACTTTTCTAGCTCTGGCCACAGTTAACTTATCTTCATCAGATAACTCTTCCATACCTAAGATAGCGATGATATCTTGTAAATCCTTGTATCTCTGGAGAATCTTTTGCACCTCACGAGCGATATTATAATGCTCCTCACCTACAATAGCTGGATCAAGCACGGTCGAGGTCGAATCCAATGGATCCACTGCGGGATAAATTGCCAGTTCTGCCAAGGCACGATTCAATACAACAGTAGAGTCCAAATGGGCAAAAGTAGCTGATGGCGCTGGATCAGTCAAGTCATCGGCAGGCACATAAACCGCCTGAACCGAGGTAATTGATCCTTTCTCAGTCGAAGTAATTCTCTCTTGTAGCGCTCCCATTTCTGTAGCTAAAGTAGGCTGATAGCCTACTGCAGATGGCAGCCTACCCAATAAAGCTGACATTTCTGAGCCCGCTTGAGTAAACCTAAAAATATTATCGATGAATACCAATAAATCGCGGCCCTGCTCATCTCTAAAATATTCTGCCATTGTCAGAGCCGTTAGGGCCACTCTGGATCTTGCCCCAGGAGGCTCATTCATTTGTCCAAAAACTAAGGCTGTTTTATCAAGCACGCCTGACTCCTTCATTTCTCTATACAAGTCATTTCCTTCTCTGGTTCTCTCTCCAACTCCGGCAAATACAGAGTATCCCCCGTGCTCCTGGGCAATATTGCGGATTAGTTCTTGAATGACAACTGTTTTACCTACTCCTGCCCCTCCAAATAAACCGACTTTACCACCTTTTAAGAAAGGGCAAAGTAGGTCAATCACCTTGATTCCTGTTTCTAAAACCTCAGAGTCTTTGGTCTGTTCAGAAAAGCTCGGAGCTTTTCTATGAATTGGTAACTTTATTTTACCGCTTACCTTGCCTTTACCATCAATCTCGTTACCCACTACATCGAACATTCTACCCAAAACCTCTTCGCCTACTGGTACAGAAATAGGTGCACCAGAGTCTTCAACTTCCATGCCCCTGGCTAGCCCATCAGTACTACCCATCGAGATAGCCCTGACTTTATCTGAGCCTAAGTGCTGCTGCACTTCCAGCACTAAAGTTCCACCTTCTACCTCCAATGAAAGTGCGTTGAGAATTTCTGGCAACTTGCTTGGGAAATGTAAATCTACAATTACTCCCATAACTTGAGTTATTGTTCCTATATTTTTTGTATTAGCCATTATGTTTGTTTAGATAAATTAATATAATTTTTTAACCTGTTATTGCCGCTGCTGCATTGCTTATCTCTGCAATTTCTTGAGTTATCATAGCCTGCCTGGACTTATTGTATTCTAGTGTGAGTGAACTAACCATATCCCCGGCATTATCCGAGGCGTTCTTCATGGCCACCATTCGGCTGCTGTGTTCACTGGCACTAGACTCTAATAAGGCCTGAAAGACTTGAATCTCTAAAATTCTGCTCAAGGCGAAATTCAACACCTGGTTCAAATTGGGTTCCAACTTATAGTCTTCTTGCTGGCTGTCCGCTTCCTGGCTGATAGTTTGTGGCAGGAATGTACCTTCGCTGAAAGGTAATATAGTTGCTATTTCAGACTCCTGGTGAAGAGAGGATATAAACCTGGTGTAAGCCACTGAAACTTTGGCATACCCTTCATTCAGAAACTTCCTAGAAATACTTTCAGTAATTGGCAGGACATCATTCAAATCGTATTTTTCCGGGAAATCTTGGTAAAACTCTAGTATCTCCAAACCTAACCGTTTCGCAATTTGTCCTGCCTTCTTATTTATAGCCACAGCCATAAATTCAATAGTTGAATCTTGGCTTGTACGCTCTTGTATGTATTTCTTTAAGGCAATAGCTATGTTGGTGTTGTAACTCCCACATAGTCCCCTATTAGCGGCAATAATGACAATTAACTCTTTGCCATAATTACTGGTCTTAAAGATAGGATGGTTGATATCAGGTTGATTTGCAAGTTCCACCACAATGGAGGTCGCTAGCTGGGTGTAGCGCCTGGCATTACTCGCTTCTTGGATCGCCTTGCGCATTTTAGCAGCAGCGATCATTTCCATTGCTTTAGTAATCTTCTTGGTATTTTTTACCCCTTTAATTTTACTTTTGATTGCCCTACTATTCAAGATAATGAGTCTTTAAATCTAGTGCAAATATCCGTCAACATTTGCTCGCTATCATCGGTCCATTTGCCAGCTGTTATCTCTTTCATGAAATCAGAGTACATGTTAGTTGCAAACTCTATTAACTTGGCCTCATGCTCAGCGATATCCTTCAACTCAAATTCATTGAAGAAACCATGACTGACAGCAAATATAACTAATACTTGCTGGGCAACTGGCATAGGCTTTAACTGAGGCTGTTTCAAAAGTTCAGTCAGTCTTCTACCATTGTCAATTTGAGATTTTGTCTCATGATCTAGATCACTCGAGAACTGTGAAAACGCTTCCAAATCTCTGAATTGCGCCAACCCAAGCTTCAAGCTACCTGCCACTTTCTTCATAGGTTTGATCTGAGCTGCGCCTCCTACTCTAGATACAGATGCACCGACATTGATTGCAGGCCTAATACCTCTATAAAAGAGATCAGGTTCTAAGTATATCTGTCCATCAGTAATTGAGATTACGTTTGTAGGAATGTAGGCGCTACTATCATTACCTTGGGTCTCGATAATTGGAATTGCTGTAATAGAACCGCCGCCATTTTCTTGGTTGAGGTTACACGCTCTTTCCAAAAGCCTTGAATGTAGGTAGAACACGTCTCCAGGATATGCTTCTCTTCCAGGTGGCCTGCGCAACAATAAAGACATTTCTCTGTATGCCATAGCCTGTTTGGTCAAATCGTCATAAATAACAAGTACGTGTTTGCCTTGATCTGCAAAATATTCGGCCATTGTCACACCTGTGTATGGTGAGAGATAAAGCATAGGTGCAGCCTCAGAAGCGCCGGCAGCGACAACAATCGTGTACTCCATGGCACCTGCTTCTTCGAGTTTATTGACCAACCTAGCTACCTTAGAATCCTTCTGGCCAATCGCGACATAGATACAAATTACATCCTTGTCTGCCTGATTAATTATGGTGTCAATGGCTAAAGCAGTCTTACCTGTTTGCCTATCTCCGAGAATCAGCTCTCTTTGCCCTCTTCCGATTGGTATCAAAGCGTCAATTGCCTTTATACCCGTTTGTAGTGGAGTATCAACTGGCTGTCTGGTCATCACCCCTGGCGCAATTCTCTCTAGTGGGTAGTGCTTTGCAGGAGCGATATCACCTTTACCGTCAATTGGGCGACCCAAAGCATCAACTACTCTTCCGATCATGGTCTCTCCCACAGGAACGGACATCACCTGGCCGGTGCGTTTTACAAGATCATCTTGTCTAACATTTTGGAAATCACCGAAAATAATCGCACCTACTAGGTCTTCCTCTAGATTTAATGCTAATCCCTTAGTGCCGCTAGCAAACTCCAACATCTCCTGGGCCATACAATTGCGTAACCCCTTGATAGTTGCGATACCGTCCTTAACTGAAATGACCTGCCCGATTTCTTCCTTCTGAACACCGCTACTTGCGAATTTCTCGATTTCAGCCCTCAAAGGAGCTACCAAATCAGGATTATCGCTATTGACAGCATCATATAGAGATTTCTTTAGATCTGCTAGCCTGGATTTCAAGCTAATACTATACAAATGATCCTCATCCTTTACTACTATCCCCCCCATTATCTCTGGGTTAATTATCTCAATGACTTCAC
>CALFHW010000204.1 GCA_937876695.1 uncultured bacterium | reverse complement strand
TAATGTTGCAAAATTAGGGGATGAGCTGTGGGTAGGGGTGATATGCCAAACGAACCCGGAGATAGCTGGTTCTCCCCGAAATAGCTCTAGGGCTAGCGTCATGCGTTCAGTAACGGAGGTAGAGCACTGGCTTGGCTAGGGGGCGTATAGCTTACCGAACCAAATCAAACTCCGAATGCCGTTACTCCAGAGCATGGCAGTCGGTCGGTGGGAGATGAGTTTCATCGACGAGAGGGAAACAGCCCAGATCATCAGCTAAGGTCCTTAAGTGCAAGCTAAGTGGAAAAGGATGTGGGGTTACTGGGACAGCCAGGAGGTTGGCTTAGAAGCAGCCATCCTTTAAAGAGTGCGTAATAGCTCACTGGTCTAGTGATTCTGCGCCGAAAATATAACGGGGCTCAAGCTTGTCACCGAAGCTATGGATTCGACCTTTAGGGGTTGAGTGGTAGGGGAGCGTTCCGTGGCGTTGAAGCCGGACCGTGAGGACCGGTGGAGCAATCGGAAGTGAGAATGCCGGCATGAGTAGCGTAATGCATGTGAGAACCATGCACCCCGTAAGTCCGAGGTTTCCGACGGAAGGTTAATCCGCGTCGGGTTAGTCGGTCCTAAGCCCAGGCCGAAGGGCGTAAGCGATGGATAACAGGTCAATATTCCTGTACCACCTAAGTGGAGCGAAGGGGGGACGCAGGGGGGTAGGTCAGCCTCTTAGTGGATTGAGGTGCTAAGCCTGTAGGGAGCTGAGAACGCTAGGCAAATCCGGCGTTTGATCCTGAGGGGTGGGCGGAGGCCGTAAGGCCCGTAAGTGACTGAGCCCGTACTGTCAAGAAAAGCCTCTAAGCGTTGAGACTTGGGTGACCGTACCGCAAACCGACACAGGTGGACGGGTAGAGAATACCAAGGGGATCGGGAGAACCTTCGTTAAGGAATTAGGCAACATGACTCCGTAACTTCGGGATAAGGAGGCCCGCAGTAGGATGAGCTGCCAGACGGTAGCGAGTCCGAGCCGGCCGCAGAGAAGTGGCCCTACCGACTGTTT
>CALFHW010000203.1 GCA_937876695.1 uncultured bacterium | reverse complement strand
CCACACTGGAACTGAGACACGGTCCAGACTCCTACGGGAGGCAGCAGTGGGGAATTTTGGACAATGGGCGCAAGCCTGATCCAGCCATTCCGCGTGCAGGATGAAGGCCTTCGGGTTGTAAACTGCTTTTGTACGGAACGAAAAGGTCCTTTCTAATAAAGAGGGCTCATGACGGTACCGTAAGAATAAGCACCGGCTAACTACGTGCCAGCAGCCGCGGTAATACGTAGGGTGCAAGCGTTAATCGGAATTACTGGGCGTAAAGCGTGCGCAGGCGGTTATGTAAGACAGAGGTGAAATCCCCGGGCTCAACCTGGGAACTGCCTTTGTGACTGCAACGCTGGAGTGCGGCAGAGGGGGATGGAATTCCGCGTGTAGCAGTGAAATGCGTAGATATGCGGAGGAACACCGATGGCGAAGGCAATCCCCTGGGCCTGCACTGACGCTCATGCACGAAAGCGTGGGGAGCAAACAGGATTAGATACCCTGGTAGTCCACGCCCTAAACGATGTCAACTAGGTGTTGGGTGGGTAAAACCATTTAGTACCGGAGCTAACGCGTGAAGTTGACCGCCTGGGGAGTACGGCCGCAAGGTTAAAACTCAAAGGAATTGACGGGGACCCGCACAAGCGGTGGATGATGTGGATTAATTCGATGCAACGCGAAAAACCTTACCTACCCTTGACATGTCAGGAATCCTGGAGAGATTTGGGAGTGCTCGCAAGAGAACCTGAACACAGGTGCTGCATGGCTGTCGTCAGCTCGTGTCGTGAGATGTTGGGTTAAGTCCCGCAACGAGCGCAACCCTTGTCATTAGTTGCTACATTCAGTTGGGCACTCTAATGAGACTGCCGGTGACAAGCCGGAGGAAGGTGGGGATGACGTCAAGTCCTCATGGCCCTTATAGGTGGGGCTACACACGTCATACAATGGCTGGTACAAAGGGTTGCCAACCCGCGAGGGGGAGCTAATCCCATAAAGCCAGTCGTAGTCCGGATCGTAGTCTGCAACTCGACTACGTGAAGTCGGAATCGCTAGTA
>CALFHW010000202.1 GCA_937876695.1 uncultured bacterium | reverse complement strand
GTGGTGGGTATTCTGCCGCTTAACCTACAAATTGCTAAGGCACAAAATGTCATAGACCCAGCTGACATCTTGAGAGTAAATTCACCTGCAGCCAACTCTACAGTGCGTGGGAGCGTTGAGATCAAATTTGTTGCCTTTGATAACCAGCAAACTACTCTGCCTGTAAGAATTCAAATCTTGGATGGAAATTGTTCTGCCAAAAGAGGAACCCTGCTCGATGCCTCATTCCCTTCCTCTGCAAGTGAGCGTGTGGTCAGTTGGAATACAGTCAAGGCATACTTAGACGCCGGCCCCGTAGGTGATGGCAATGTTTGCGTGAGTGTTTGTTCAGAGTATAAGTATGGGCAGACCGACTACAACGCCTGCAATCGCAGAGTAGTCAGAGTTCGCAATGTCACTAACCAAAACCCCGTTATCCGCTCGCAGCCAGTGATTTCAGTGAATGAAGGCCAGGGATATAGCTACTCTGTAAATGCAACTGATGCAGACGGGGACCCGCTTACTTATGTTTTAGTACAAAAGCCGGGCTTTTTATCGATACAAGGTAACAGGGTTGTAGCCGCGAATGCCACTCCTGCTGGCAAATACCAAGTCACACTCGAGGTCCGAGATACTTTTGGGGGTAGTACTAGGCAGAGCTATACATTAGAAGTTAAGTCTGTAGTTCCTGCGCCCGTTCAGCCAGGCCCAGCCGCTCCCGTTAAACAAGTAGAGTTTGCGGTCACCTCACCCTTAGAAAAGTCTGTTTTTACAAAGGGCTCCGCTACTATTCAGTGGAGTTTGCCCAATTCAACAGGCGTCAAATCATTAAGTATTGATTATGCTCTAGCGGGTCAAGATAATTGGACATTGATTACTAGGATTACTGATAAGGCTGCTATTGAATCTGGAAAATATAACTGGGATGTAGCGAATGTCCCAGCAGGTGATTATCGTTTGCGCTTTAGAATAGAGTTTGATGATAGCAGTACAGTGCAGGAGAACATCTCACCAGTGTTTTCAGTCGATAAAGGAGATATTCCACCTGTAACTAATGAAGATAGAATCTCGATCAGCTCGCTAAAGCCTGCTGCCGGTCTGACTGTGCTAGAAACCAGTCCCGTGCTTGGAGCTAGAATTACAACGAAAGATATAGAGCTGAAACAAGACAGAGTTAAACTAAAGCTAGACGGCAATGATGTTTCCGGCTGCAGCCTGACGGACATAGCTAGCTTTGTTTGGAGTCTGGAATGTCCTTCAGCAAATTTGCAGCCTGGCAGTCACGAGCTAGAACTCAGAGTGCTAGACGACCAAGGTAATTTGATTGCTGATGGTGGCAGCAGATCTTGGACATTTACAATTGCTTCAGCAAGCAGTGATGGTGGAACTCCTGAGGAACCGGGACAGAATGTCTTCGGCATAATCGCAGTGATTCTAGGTCTTCTTTTGTGTTTACTCTTGCTACCACTGCTGTTATTAGGTGTATGGCGAAATAGGACCAGGTCCTATACAGTTAGCAAAACTAAGAAGACTACTACCACAGCGGCAGTGCCGGGTGTAGCTATCGATACAACTTCCAATAGTATTACTGGTGATACTTTCAGAGACTATGCAATTTCCACTCAGGTAGATCCATATGATCCCTTTACTAGCGTAGCAACTACCGAGAGTAGTTACATTGCTCCGCAACCACTTGTAGCTGCTCCGCAGCCAGTAGCGCCGTCTCAATCAGCACCTGTGCAAGTAAACCCTCCCTTACCAAGGCAGACCCAGGTAACCCAGCAAGTTACAACAACTGTTCAGGAGCCACTGGCAGTATCTCAGCCAGCTAATACATTTGAGCCTATTGAGACAACTGTGATAGACAAAAAGGTCGAGGCCAGTACTACTTCAACTTACTCTACCCCTTCGACGGCGGACATCCTCTCTGGCAGCGCCGCTGAGCCAATGCCGACTGTTACGAATGAATTGCCGCTAGCTGATAGCTTCCAACAAACTACTACAACCTCCACAGTTACCACCCAAGCTCAGGATGAAGATCTACCAGATTGGCTCAAGGAAGACCCAGCTGAGAGCGCGCAGGTCGCTGGAGCGACTCCCGCAAATAGAAAGCTTGAGGAGGAAGAGGATGGTTCTGACCCTTATGGTCTAGGTGATCAGTCTATTTAGATAGAGATACCTACAGAGAATACCACTCGGCACTAACCCAGCACTAACCCGGCACTACTTACACAGATGTGCAAGTGAGGGTAAAATCTCACAGAAATTTACTTTGCTATCCACGTTTACTGCCCCATCTGCATTTGCCAAAACAGTAGGGATTTTCTCATAAGTAGCGGTGGCTTGAAAGTCTGTTCCAGTTAGTTTTAGGCTGCTGGCGGTGATCTTCTCGCTGTCTGCCACAACGTTATCTGCTTTAACTGCCAGGGTTAGGAATTCATTGCTTAGAGTATACCCATCAGCGCTCTTACTAACTTCAAGACCAGAAATAAATACATCCCCTGGCGTTAATGGGTTGAATTTAAGGCTGTAACCACCCTCAGTGACCTCCATCTGATCGGCCGCGATTATGATTGGTTTGTTGTTTAGATATTCAGCTACCGGTTCTGAGAAAGATCCTGGCGTTATGGTGGAAGCTCCTCCATTCATGGTGGCAAGTGCTGCAAAAAAAGTAATCATACTCACTAACATCATCGCCAGGTCGGCATAATCGGTGAGATTGCGCAGCGGTGAGGTGATAAATTTCACCAGATTCCAAGCGCCTTGAATTATGGTTAGAGGGTTTACGATATTTAATTGTGGTAGTTGTATTTGTTGGACAACTTTATCTACTCCCCCGCCAAATATTGTCCCAAAAAACGAGCCTACAGCCTCTCCAAAGAAGGTACCAATCACACCACCGACAAATGTGCCAATTGGACCTAGTCCCGAGCCCAA
>CALFHW010000201.1 GCA_937876695.1 uncultured bacterium | reverse complement strand
TTCGGGATGGGGTCAGGTAGTTCCACTCCGCTACAATCGCCAGGCAAAAATAATCATATACTAATTACTTTTGCCTGACAACCTTCATTACTGAAGATTACAGGACTTAAATTCATAAAGAGCTATAAGTGTTTTTACACACTTAAAACTGAATAGAAACTTGTACAAATCAAAAAGATTTTGGTCTATTAGTACTTCTCGGCTCAATATATTACTATACTTACACCTAAAGCCTATCAACGTGGTAGTCTCCCACGAACCTCTCGTTTATTGCTAAACAAGCATATCTAATCTTGGGACGGGCTTCGCACTTATATGCTTTCAGTGCTTATCCCTTAATAACATAGCTACCCAGCAATGCTCCTGACAGAACAGCTGGTACACCAGAGGTTTACCTCGCCCCGATCCTCTCGTACTAGGGGCAAACTCCCTCAAATATGCAACGCCCATACCGGATAGAGACCGACCTGGCTCACGACGGTCTGAACCCAGCTCACGTGCCGTTTTAATGGACGAACAGTCCAACCCTTGGGTGCTTATCCACACCCAGGATACGACGAGCCGACATCGAGGTGCCGAACGGTGCCGTCAATATGAACTATCGGGCACCACCAGCCTGTTATCCCCGGGGTAACTTATATCCGTTAAACAATGGCGATTCCACATTCTGCCAAAGGGTCACTTAGACCTGCTTTCGCAACTGCTCGGAATGTCTCCCTCACAGTAAAGCCTCCTTATGCCTATGTACTCTTCATCCGATTTCCATCCGGATTGAGGAGACCTTTGTACGCTTGCGTTACTCTTTTGCAAGCAACCGCCCCAGTCAAACTGCCCGCCATGCACTGTCCTCTGACTGGTTATACAGTCTAGAGTGAGAAATAAAACATTCAAAGGGTGGTATTACACTGTTGACTCCCCACAACCTGACGATTATGGTTCAAAGTCTCCCACCTATTCTCTACATCAAAGGCATTATTTCAATGCAAAGCTGCAGTAAAGCTCCACGGGGTCTTTTTGTCCTGGTACGGGTAGGCCGCATCTTCACAGCCATTTCAATTTCGCCGAGCACGCTGTCGAGACAGTAAGAGAGTCGTTACACCTTTCATGCAAGCCACTAATTAAGTGGCGAGGTATTACGCTACCTTAGGACCGTTATAGTTACAGCCGCCATTGACCAGGGCTTCGATTGTCCGCTTCCTCACCACTGGAACTCCGAAGAGTATCCAGCAGACGATTGACAAACTTTCTTAACCTTCTGGCATTGGGCAGGTGTCAGCACTTATACATCTTCTTACGAATTTGCAAGCGCCTGTAGTTTTGGTAACTAGTCGCTCCTCCCTATTCTGTGCCACCTCCATTATCACAAATAAAAATTTACTCATGACAGGAGGTCCCCCTTCTTGCGAACGTACGGGGTAAATTTGCCGAG
>CALFHW010000200.1 GCA_937876695.1 uncultured bacterium | reverse complement strand
GCTGCCGCTGGCGCCCACCACGACACCGCTCTCGCCCAATGCCACCCAGCCAGCAGCTGCAGGACCTGGATTGCCGCGAGCGCCACCATCTGTATAAACTTTAATTACTTGAGTTTGCGTATTTTTCGTGATCATTATAAACAAGTATACCACCCACAACTGCTACCGGGATGGTTACTACATTTAAAAATGGAATACTGGTAAGGGTACCTGCCATAAATAAATACGGCCAATAGGTAGGAATTTTAATTATTCGCCAGAGTTTGCTGCGAAAACTCAATTGCTTTCTAGCTGCAGCAGGTTCAAATAGGTCCAGCCCGTTGAAAATTATAATTTGCAATGGATTAATAATTCCATAGATTACTTGTCCAATGGCGGGAATTAAATTTAGCGGTAACGTAAGAATTAAAATTATTAAACTCAGAAATAGCTTTTTTAATTCGAATTCGATTGAATACCAAAAGTCGCGCAGTGACTGGTATCTGAGCCTAGCGGGCACGGGGATCCCCTTATCGTTGGCAACTCTTTCTGCGATGGCTGAATATAGTGGCGAACTGACAGTTATCGAGACTGAATTAAAAATTAAAATTGCAAACACCAGGCTGAGGGTGCCGATAAAAATTTGTACTAGCAAAACGACAACCTCGGACTGAATCGCAATCTCGGAAATTAAATCACTTATCAGGCCGAAGAAAACGAAAACTACTAATCCGAAGGTGACTATATTAATTATCAGTATTATTAAGATATAGAGCATTATTCTGGGGTGAATCATGATGTACCAGATCGCTCTTGGTAGTCCCAGAAAAGACAATACTGCTAGGCTGATGTGCTTTGACATTGTGGTTAGTTATTCAGAAATCTATATTTTGCTGCTATAATATTGACAATTCTAGCCTATTAATGCGGGATCGTCTAATGGCAGGACTGCGGATTCTGGATCCGCCTATCTAGGTTCGACCCCTAGTCCCGCAAATTTAATCTCTTGAAATCTCAGAACTAAAACGGTTGATCCCTTCTGCCGCTGCCTCTAGAAACCCGTAAAGCAGTGGCAGTACTTCGTGTAAACTAGCTGTCTTATTGGTGGCGATTCCGATTAGACCAACTAATTTTTCGTCGATATCCACAATAGGTAAGTAGGCAATTTGTTCGATTCCCACAATGCTTTGGATTAAGTCGCAGACTGCTTTATTGATCTGTGGTTTTAATGAAGAGTATAGTGAATTATCTACCACGAGTTGTCTTAAGGCAGCTGACCGTGCTTGCGGGGTTTGTGAATCACTGTCAATCTTATAGCGTATCTTTTTTGTCTCGTTACCAAGAATATTCAAAACACGTGATGTAAACCATTGGTTGCTAACCGTCTTGTAAATCAATTCATCTTCGCTGACCACATAGATGGCAGCCCCTGGAACTTGCAGGGCTTTAGAGACCCCGTCGACACAGGCTTGTAAAGTATCTTTAAGGTTTGTCTGGGCATGGATATTTTCAATTGCGGCTACAATGTCTTGATGTTCCTTAAAATTCAGTCCAAATAGCATCATCGCCTCATAAGCTGGTAGTTTGAGATGCTCGATAATTTTGGTCAGGGTTTCTTTGCTGGGCTCGATTTTACCTTGCTCGATTTTACTGATGCTTCCCAGCCCAGCTTTTATTCCCAGTTCGAGGTCGAACTGACTAACGCTCCTGGCAGTCCTAAATTTTCTAATCAACTCAGCTGTTTTTCCCATTAATTATGATTATAAGTTAGAACCAGGTTTTAGCAAAGTAGAAATATGAGTTGTAAGTTTCAACTGCCTTTCTAAGGCGCTGGCTGCAGCATCAATGAGTCCGAGGACAACTGGTAATATTTCATCAAGTATATCTGATTTCCTCACGGCAAAACCCATTACGCCGATCAATTGTTGATCAGAGCCGACAATTGCCATATATGCTATCTTGTCCACTCCGACAGCTCTCTGGATCAGATCGCAAATAGCTTTGTTTCCCATTGGCTTAATGCACTCGTAAAGAGAATCAGAGGAGATAAACTGCCTATTTAAGGCAGCTTGCGCTGGCAAGTTAGGCTCTGCCTGAGTTAGGTCGATCTGCAGCGCTTTGATCTTATCAATTTGGATGCCGACATCTCCCAATTTAGCAGTATCATACCAACTTTTACTCATAGCTTTCAGTTGTAGGTGATTATCAACTTGAATGTAAATTCCAGCACCAATTACACCGATCACTTCTGAAATTACGTCGCAGCATGTCTGGATGGTGCTATACAGATCTGATTGGGAATGGATTTTGTTGATGGCAGAAATTATATGGCGATAGTGGTTTAAATCTAGCCCATACAAGGCAATTGCTTCATGCGTTTGCAACTTCAACTGGGTAATTATCTTGGTCAGGGTCTCTTTATTGGGTTTTACTTTCCCGAGTTCGATTTTACTGAGACTGCCAAAACCTGCGCCAATTGCTAGCTCAAGATCGAACTGACTGATTTTCCTAGCTCGCCTAAGTTTTCGTATTAACTCGCCAATTTCGCTATTTATACTATACTAGTCCAATCTCAAAAATAATTTCTCCCAGTGAATCGAAAGGACTATATGCATCGAGGTCGAGATTACTGTCCTCTACACGTATTCCTTTATTGGTAAGAGGTAAATCTCTTTGCTGTCCAATTTTGTACTGCACATAACCTGAGTATTTTTTCCCAGGGGCAACTACTGTGTAGGGATTGTAGTCTATCAGCTCCAGATTATATACCGAGCCAAACTCATCGGTGATGCCAGTCTGTGAGTCGAAAAGGGCTGTTGAAGGGGTACGAATTTCTTTATCTGAGAAGTTCTCTATTTCTACAAATATTGATAGGTAATCTCCTTTGAAAGGATCTGGGTATCCTGCTATGGAATTATCCTGATATTTACGCTCGTGCTGGGTTACCTTGATGGTATAGGCGTTGCGGACTCTGACGCTATCGCCAATTTTGAAGTTCGATTTGCCAGCGTCGCCTTCGGCTAAGAGCTCTTTTGTGCCTGGCTTTAGTTTTACTGGCTGGGAAAGTGCTTTTTTCTCAGCCCTAATGCGCTCGGTCTCGGCGATACTGCGGCTGGCCTGATCAGTCAAGAAAACCCCTCCAGCTACACTCACGCAGCAGCAGATTAGAAGCAACACGAACAAAATTATTAGAACTTTTTTCATTGTTTGCGGGTAAAAAATTTAGTCTGAAATGATTATACCCCAAACTATAATTCTTGTCCCTGTACAGACACAGCTCACTCAAGCTTAAAAAAACCAGGGCCCATGCGGGCCCCGGACTAAGTATTCACTCAACTTACTTATCTATTACCATACATCAAGAACCACTGGATTGCTCCACCAGTACGTGTGTTTCCATTGAGAAAATCAGTACTATTTGTATTACGGAATTTACCAGGTAATAACACATCACCTTTGACACTATATCTGCTCATCCATACTGAAGATGGCGAAAATGTACTACCAGTTGATTGGGCAACATACCAGTTATAAACGCTGTCTGAATGTGTTCTAGCTTCAGCAGTTATTAGATCAGCCTTGCGGTCGCCACTAACATCGGTGAGGAAGAAATCATCGCTGAGCATTCCTTCTCTAACTATCATGGGGAAGCTCGGTACAGAAGCATAAGAACCATTGCTGGTCATTACATACCAAGTCATTGTACCACTAAGCATAGAGCTAGATACTCCTGCCAAAATGTCATCCTTGCCATCGCCATTAACATCGCCGATTAAGAATTTATTAAATAAATGCCCAAAAAACCCGCTGTAGATCCTGCCAATATCAACAAAGCTGCTACCGTTGCTTACCATAGCAAACCAAGCCATATTACCGCTTCCGCTTAACCTATGAGTTCCATTTAGAATATCAACTTTCCCATCCCCATTGAAATCTAGAGTGTAGAATTTATCTCCAGGCATTCCATAAGAATCGTTTAGTGTCGCGGGTGTCTGAAATAACCCGTTTTGGTTATTCCTAAGCCACTTCCAACGATTACTCCCCACTGCTGAATTTAATGAACTATAGATCAAATCAGAATAACCATCTCCATCGACATCACCTGTATAGTAATTTGTGGCTTCAGATAAGTTTGCAGTAGTAGTAAACTCTCTGCCATAATAACCATCTGCTTTAAGCGTATAAAATGCAGGATTGGCAGTTGTATAAGTCCCTCCGGTTACAATTTGTAGAATATCGTTTTTTGAATTGGTGCTTTTGGAATGATTGAAGTAACCAACAAAACTTTTATCACCTCTCCCGGCTTGGCCAAAGGCACCATTTAGCATACCAGCGTCCGAAAACTTGGTCTTGGTTGGTAACGGCCCACGGTAGGTGAAGATTTGGTGGAAATTTCTATGAACTGCAGTATTGTACTCTCTAACTTCCCCATATGCTGGATCATTTACTCTAACAATAAGCTGGTTACTAGAATTGTAGTAGTAACCGATTGCCACGACAGCATGGATTATGCTACTCAGATATCCATCCCAGAAATAAAGTACAGGTGGAAATCCTTGATCAATCTCGCCTTTTAGAATATCGAGTCTTTCTGAAAAAGACTTGTATTCATCGGTTTGGCTTGCAACCTCGCCGTACGACCTATTAAATCGCACTGAACCTGTTGGGTCTGCATTTGCTGCAATTGTCCTCCAAGCCATTAAGCATCCATTAGTGCCATTTGCTGTCTTCACAGAATGAGGGGTAGCGTTTAGTCCATAGTATTTAAAAACCATTGCGATGGAAGTAACTGTACAGCCCACATGCCTAAAACTGGATCGATACATTGGGTAGCGTCGGTATGCTGATTGTACATCGGCACATCCAAAGTCACGCCACTCGCCAATGCCGGCCTAATTGAGCCTGTTCCTAACAGCATGACAATGCTCAGCGCTGCTAGAAACACGCGATTGAAATTAGTTATAAACTTCATATAAATTAGCTAAAAAATAAAATAATTAATCGATGATAGACCAGTCTAAAAGAAAAAACTTAGTGAGCAAACACTAATTTTCTGATAATTGTTGACCAGAGGGCGCTATTTATTAAAACGGCTGATGGCCACGGCTGCAGAATCTAAATAGCCGTATATCAATGGTAAAAGCTCTTCTACAATATGCGATTTATTTACAGCAAAACCAATTGCTCCTATCGGTTCTTGTCTGGGGGATGAAGTGGAAATTATTGGTAAAAAGCCAATTACCTCAATACCTACCAGGGCTGAGATGATGTCTGCGAGAGTTTTGTCCAAGTTTGGTGCTACTGCATCATATAGTGAGTTTGTGAGCACTAGTTGCTTTGATAACACGGCTTTTACTTGAGGGCTGGGGTTAGAACTATCCATATCAAAGCTGATCGATTCTAGCTTCTCGCCCAAAATCTCGAACATTTTTTCTGTGTACCACTCCTTGCTTGTGGCACGGAAACGCACCGTATTTGCTTCAATTAGAAAAATCGCTGTTCCAACTAGCTTGAGGTTGCCATTGATCTCATCGGCGATCATCTGTAGGCAATCCTCTAGACTCGTTTGGGCATAAATTTTATTTATCGAACTGATCACATCCCGGTAACAGCTCAAATCGATTCCGTAGAGTGCAATTACTTCATGTGGAGGCAGCTGGAGTGTTCGGATGATCCTGGCTAGCGTCTGTTTAGAAGGTTGAACCAGGCCGCGTTCGATCTTACTTAGACTGCCAAATCCGGCATCAATTGCTAGTTCTAGATCAAACTGGCTGATCTTTCTAGCTTTGCGCAATTTTTTGATTAGTTCACCTGTATTTGACATATGGATGGTTGGTCAATACAATTATGGCATGGATTTATTCCTTTCTAATAATAAATTGCAGACAGTTTTCCAAGTTACCACCCCTGGGGGGGTATAATTATTGTGCAAACCAGTTGAATGCAATTATATTTATTAGAGATTTAGATAATGAGTGACAAAAATTCCCCTTATTCAAGTAAGCTAGCAGACCGGATTCATACCCTCGAGCACGTGATGGTGCTGGCGGTGCGTAGGCTTTACGGCGAAAACGTCAAGTTAGGCGTAGGTCCAGTGATAGAGAATGGCTTTTACCAGGATATGGACTTGAAGTTAACTCCAGAAGACCTGCCTAAGATTGAGGCAGAGATGCGCAAGATCATCGAGGAGAATTTGCCAGTGGCTTATGAGCAAATGGAAATAGATGAGGCAATTAGCCTTTACGAGAAGGCAGGGCAAGACTTCAAAGTCGAGCTTTTGCAGGATATTAAGGCTAAGGGTACAAGTAAAGTTAAGTCCGAGGAAGAATCTGATGCGATTACCGGTATGGTGGCTGGCGGCAAAGTCAGCTTTTACACTGTAGGAATTCATAAAGATCTTTGCCGCGGCCCGCACGCTGCGAGCACTGGCGATCTTAAGGGCTTAGCATTCAGTCTCGACCGCCTAGCTGGCGCCTACTGGCGCGGCGACGAGAAAAACCCCATGCTTACCAGGATCTATGGCTTGGCATTTGGCAACCACAAAGAGCTGAAGCTATTCTTACAGAGGCGAGAAGAGGCCAAACTGCGCGATCATCGCAAAATAGGTAAGGAGCAGGGGCTATTCTTTATCTCGGATCTTGTCGGAGGAGGGCTAAACTTATGGACTCCCAAAGGGACTGCTATTCGTAGCGAGCTAGACAAGTTCGTCTGGGAACTCAGACGCGCCAAAGGCTATGAGCGAGTGACTATTCCTCATATTACTAAGAAGGATCTGTACGAGGTCAGCGGCCACTGGGAGAAATTTGCAGATGAATTATTTAGAATCACTACTCGCGAAGGCGATGAGTTTGCTCTGAAACCCATGAATTGCCCACACCACACTCAGATTTTCGCTTTCGAGAGAAGGAGTTACCGCGATATGCCGCAGAGGTATGCCGAGACAACTATGGTCTACCGCGATGAACAGAGTGGAGAGCTAAGCGGACTAGCTCGCGTAAGGGCAATTACCCAAGATGATGCACACGTATTTTGCCGCAAGAACCAACTCAAACAAGAATTTAATGCAGTATGGGACATTATTGAGTCATTTTATGAGAAATTCGGTCTTAAATTGCGGATGAGATTGTCATTTCATGATCCAGAGAAGTTCAGTAATTATCTAGGCACACCCGAAATCTGGGCGGAAGCAGAAAGTCAGCTAGAAGCGTTCGCCAAAGAGCGAGGTTATGACTATTTCATCGCTAAAGGTGAGGCAGCGATGTACGGGCCTAAAACAGACTTCCTAGCTGAGGATTCTTTGGGTAGGGAGCATCAGGTAGCAACTGCGCAATTGGATCTAAATATGCCTAAGAGATTTGGCCTTTACTGCATAAATGAATCTGGCGACAAGGAAGACATTGTGATGCTGCATGTGGCTATCATGGGTTCTATCGAGCGTTTTTGCTCGGTGATGATCGAGCATTTGGGCGGTAAATTCCCGCTATGGATGGCGCCAGTGCAGCTGAGTCTCGTGTCAATTTCGGGCGATCAGGCTGAATATGTGGAGCAGGTGAAGACTAGATTAGTTGAGAAATTAGGACTGGTCGGCATCGAATTGCGTGTCAAAGTAGATAATCGCGATGAAATGCTACAAGGCAAAATCAAAGCCGCCATTGAAGAAGGGATTCCATATATCGCGGTGGCAGGCGGTCGCGAGGCCGAGGCGGATAGTTTAGCTATTAGAATGCGCGGCGACCGAAAGCAGCAAGTAATGAGCGTCGATGATTTTGCCCAGAAACTGGAAAAGGAGATTAGGTCGAGGCAATTGGAACTGGCACTGTAAAATTTAGGTTTATTTCAATCATTAGATAGGATGACCGAGCTTGAAAGAAGACTAACCAAGATTAAAAAGGTTCTTGATGTCTCGTACTTAAAAGAACAGGACCAGGATTCAATGCAAATTCGGTCTTACTATCAGACAAATCGTATTGCATATAGAATCTTCCACAACTGGGAGGGTTATCTGCACATGGGCATCACTCGGGGGGAAAAATATAGAAAGGAAGATTTGTTGGTGCCTTTATTAGAGATTGAGTCGGAGATCAAATCCAGCAATGCTAAAAGTGTGGTTGAGCTTGCTAGCGGCAGAGGTGCGAATTCATATTTCTTGGCCAAACGTAATCCTCAATGCAACTTTAGACTGTTGGACTTGTCTACAAGTCCTATCAGCAAGTATACGCAGCTGCCCAATATCAGCTTCAATTTGGGTGATTTTCATGATTTATCTCAAATCAGCGATGCTTCAGTTGACATAGTATTTATTCTTGAAGCACTCTGTCATTCCGATAATAAGTTGAGAGTGTTAGATGAGGTTAAGCGGATACTCAGGAAGGGCGGGCTGTTTATAATCTATGATGGCTACTTGGCAGATGCAACTGGTAAGTTAACTGATGTGGAGAAAGAAGCCTGCGTGCTGACGGAGAAAGGTATGGCAGTAAATCACTTTGAAGCATTGAATGATTTTGAAAGCTACGTTAAAGAATCAGGGCTCATAATAAGCGATAAAGAGAACTTATCCTCCTTTGTACTACCGACTATGAAAAGGTTTGAGAGGTTAGCGAGGCTATTCTTTAAATTCCCACTTTTATCTAGGCTGGCGAAAAAAGTCTTACCAGAGAAATTTGTGAGAAATAGCTTATCTGGCTACTTGATGCCTGAGTTAATCAGAGGCGAAATCGCACTATATTACAAGCATGTGTTGGTTAAAAAATAGTTTATTTAGTTCCAAATATAACAATGAATAAATCTCAAGCCTTCGAACTTTTCGAGCGAATGATCGAGGTGGCGCAAGCTGAATTATTGAAGTTCACCTTGAACACGTCAATTAATATTGAAAGTAAAGCAGATAAAACCTTAGTTACAGCTTGTGATCAAACCATCGATAATGCCTTGTCACAAATTGCCGGGCAAGAGGGCCTCCAGGTTGTCTCAGAAGAGGGGGAACATGTAATTGAAATCGCCAAGTCAGGAAACTACATGACTATCGATCCAATTGACGGCACACTTGGTTATATTGAATATGTAAATTATGCATTAGAGAATGGCGGGATAGAATCATTTGGCAAAGCGGACTTAGGTGCCAAGTCAGATTTTTGTTTGTTATTAGCAATCGTGGAAAACAGCATTCCCAAATATGCAGCGGTCTATAACTACATCACCAAAGAAAAGATACTAGTTAGTTCAGATCCTGTTGAAGTCATCAGAAATATGAACGTGCGAGGATATGACGCCGAGAATTGTTTCTACATGGATCAACGGATGGGTGGAAAATTGGAACAAGAAGTACAATCTATGCCTGGGGTAACTTCTGTCACACAAGCCGCATTCGGATTGAAATCCATTTATACAGTTATCAACCCTCATCAGAATGCTGTGACCATTCACAGAGTACAATCTGCTGGGCTGTGGGATGTTATGCCGGCAGCAGTAGCTGCCATAGCCTTTGGGGCAGAGATATATGACGATTTGGGCGAAGAGTTGAAATTCAATGAATACATAGTTCTGCCCGGCAAAGGCGCAACTGTAATTAAAGGTGAACTGTTCAAATTTGTAGCAGGCAAACTAAAGAGTATTGAGAATACCAAGTAAAATGTTAACTCAATAAATTGTAGTAGCTACACCAAAAACCTGCCGTTTTTGTAGATGACGACTTGCTCGCCGTTGGCTAGGGTGGCGGTGACTTTACGTCTAGTGGTAGTGATGATGTCGGTGTGCTCGGCAGAGTCGTTGTAGCCCATTTGTTCCCACTGCTCTTTGCTGACTATACTGGCATCGCCCTTGTAGCAGTCCTTGTAGGCCATGCCCACTGCTAGATGGGTATTGCCCTCGGGACCACCGATGTTTTCGTCAAACAGAGTCTCTGCCATGACGTGCGTGATGCGGGACATACTTCCATCTGTCATTGAGAATTCGCCGAGTTTATCGGCATTGGGCGATTTGAGCATTTCCGTAAGCAGCTTCTGGCCTTTGGCGGCAGTTGCTTTGACTACCACCCCGTCCTTGAATTCGAGTCTGATGTCAGTCAGCACATTGCCATAGCGGTATAGAGGCTCGTTGAATTTGATCCAACCTTCAGTGCCTCGCCAGTCTGGTGAAGTAAAAATCTCGAAACTAGGGATGTTGCGCCCGCCGCCGCCTTTCCAGGCCCTCTCTGGACCGATTTTAACCCTCAAGTCCGCGTCTTCTCCTTCGATGTGAACCCATTCTATCTCCATATCGCCCAGGGCTTTTACAATATGCTGCTGTCTGCGCTGAACTTCTTTCCATTTGGCGACTGGGTCAGCGCTGTCCAGAAAGCAAGCCTTAATGATTTCTTGCCAATACTCTTCCAGAGTTAGTCCGACTTCCTCGGCCTTTGACTGCACTCCCCACAGGGCAATCGTCCAGGTGAACTTATTTTGTGCCTCTTTATCTGTGAGCCAATCTCTAAACTCTTTCTTGGAATCCCTGGCCATGATGATTTTCTTCGGGTCTACCTTTTGCAACTCTCTAGGATCGACGTCGGCAATTACGCCGATTTGATGGTCAATCAGATCAGCCCTAGCTCTTAGATATTCCTTAGGGAAGAATTTAAGCTGCGCTGGACTTGCGAGATCAAAAAAATCTTTGTCGATTCCGGTGGGAACCATGCGCAGTTGTGGGTGTGCTCCTGCGATAAGTAGTTTCTTCTGGATCTCTACCAGTAGCGCTTTAGCTACATCGGGTACAATCACTTGTACCACCTCACCTTTCTTGACCCCTTTGCCGCTGTTTAAGGCGTAGTTGACAAGCACATCAGCATATCTCTCTAAATACTTCTTTTCTGGGATATAACTTGCACCAGTGATTTTCATAGTATTTTTACTCACTTTCTTGCTCGCCTGCTTCATGTTCGTTTTAGACTCCAAATGAAATATTTAATTCTTGGGCAGTTTTGACTATATCGTGGTCTGCGCTAACAAGCTTTAACTGCCTGGTAGCGGCGGCTAGGTCGACGTCAGATATCCTATTACCTTGCAAGCAGACCATTCTGCCGTAACGGCGCTCTTTGGCAAGGCCCATCGCTGCCACTCCAAATCTTTGAGCTAAGATTCTATCGTCAGCATTGGGCTGCCCGCCTCTTTGCAGATGCCCCAGCACTACATTGCGCATTTCAAATTCACCTGGTGCGACATTCTCAACTCCGTTCATCACTCGCATGCTGCATCCGCCTAGCAAGCTTTCTTTTTTACCTTCTTTGCTGATCACGCTAGCATCTTCCGCCACTGCTTTTGCACCTTCCGCCACCACAACCACGCTGTAGTCCTTGCCGGCAGCGCGCTGCGCCCTCAGATGCTCAGCAACTTTTTCATATGTGTATGGGAATTCGGGTATCAAGATCATCTCAGCGCCGCCGGCAATGCCGCCGTAAAGCGCTATCCAACCAGCATTCCTACCCATTGTCTCAACAAATATGACACGATTATGACTAGCAGCGGTAGTATGGATTCTATCCAATGCGTCTGCTACAAAGTCTACTGCGCTGCTAAAGCCGAAAGTGAAGTCAGTGGCCTCCAAATCATTGTCGATAGTTTTAGGTACGGCAACTACATTGACTCCATATGCTTGCAACTGCTGCATCCCGCTCAGAGTTCCATCGCCTCCGATAGCAATTACGCACTCTAGGCCTAATTTATCGTACCCAACTTTTGCCTCGGCCAGTACCTCAGGATCTATTTCAATGGATTCTCCTGAACCAGCTTTAGCGCCAAATCTACCTTTATTAGTAGTTAACAGAATTGTTCCTCCTAGGTGGCTAATGCCGCGTACTGAATTGTAATCAAGGGGCATAGTGTCCAAATCACCAAGAAGTCCTTCAGCTCCCCTCTTGATACCAATGAACTCAAAACCCTCATCGCTGCCTGCTTTCACAATCGAAGCAATTACCGCATTTAATCCTGCACAATCCCCGCCACCGTTTAGTATACCTATCTTCCGCATGTTGCTGATACTGTAAATATGTTATCTTATTGATGTTAGCACAGCTCAATTAGGAGTTCTAAATTATGACCGCAAAATCGCAAGTATGGACTTTCTTAAAACAACTCTAGTCAACCTCATCGGCGAGAGGGGCAAAGGGAAAAATGCTGACGGCCCCAAAAACATCAATAGCGTGATTTGGCTGCTGACCATTAACGATATATTTACCTGGGGTGTTTACTTTATCGTCACCGTACTTGCAGGTCTTTACATCGCCGGTCGTCTAGATGTCAATGCAGTAGAGACTATCGGCATCGGTGCTGGTATTGGCTACTTTATCAGGGCGCTGGTACAAGTTCCAATTGGTCTAATCGGCGATAAGCTAGGTACAGATAAGGACGAAGTCTGGTTTTTGATGTTAGGGAACTTCTTGATGGGCCTGCCAGTTCTGCTGATGACTCAAGTGACTGAGAGTTGGCACTATTTCATGCT
Organism: uncultured bacterium; assembly: GCA_937876695.1. Lineage (GTDB taxonomy): Bacteria > Patescibacteriota > Dojkabacteria > CALFHW01 > CALFHW01 > CALFHW01. The sequence goes on along the minus strand of CALFHW010000200.1, from coordinate 1,884 downwards.
GCAAGGGGTGTTTGGGCTGGGCGCGGCGCTGAATATAGTAGACTGGCGTAAGCTCTTTGCTAAGAGTTTGTCTAAAGGCAGAGAAGGACTTTCCTATGCAATTTACGATACTGTGATGAGCCTAGCAATTGCAGTCTTGAGCATCTTGAGCGGTGCTATTGCCGGCATCAGCGCGCAGTATTTTGATCTAGTGATTACGGTCGTAGGTCTGCTGATGATTTCCAGCAATGTCTGGGTACTGCTGATCTATATGATCAACAAACCCGCACTCAGTGCGCGCTAGAAATTCAGTTCGCGTTTTCAGCGAGCAGTGTATAATTATGGTGGATAGTAAATCGGGCTGTAGTTTAGTTGGCTAAAATGCGCGGCTGGGGGTCGCGAGACCGGCAGTTCGAGTCTGCCCAGCCCGATGTTACCCAAATCCAATCAAATCAGTTAAAATATCTAGCAATGGAAATTCGCAAAGCAAATCTGACTGATCTAGATGAGTTGATGGTCCTCTACAAAGGCCAGGGTGATTATCACGTCGATCTCGATCCCGATTATTTCATCAAATCTGATGCAGAGGGTCTAGCTGCTGACCGAAAAGTTGTGGAGAAGTTGATAGCCACTGAAGAGAAAGGCCTGTGGATAGCCAAAAATGATGACGGGAAACTAGTAGGCTTTGTGATCTTCTCGGAAAAGACGGAAGATAACCCAGAAACCAAGATCAGACGATTCGGTGAAGTGGAGGAATTGTTCGTTTCACCAGAAGCTAGAGGTTTAGGCATTGGTAAGGCACTGCTGGCGGAAGTGGAAAAATATTTCAAGGGTCTTGGATACGAGTATATGCGCTTAAAGTCATCTGCTTTCAATACAAGTGCCCATAGCTTCTATAGATCTCAAGGGTATGTCGCCAGGCATGTGTTGATGTTTAAGAAGTTTTAACAGTAATGGCTCAACTACCATGACAATCGGCGCCGTAATCCGCAAGTACTTCCATTTTGCCGCCCGAGATAAACTGCGCTATGCAGTAGTGATGCTGTTTGTGTTGATCACGGCTGGGATAGGGATTTTATTGCCACTTGTATACGGCTCAGTTATCGACGAGGTGAGGCAAGGTCATTTCTACGATGTGGTCCCTTGGCTGCTAGCACTGCTGGGCATTCTGCTGGCTGATGTGTTTTTGAATCAAATCAAGTTTATCATCGGCGATGTTATTTTGATAAGGGATTTATTCAGGCAGAGCAGGCTAGAGTATATCTCTGCCCTGCATAATGCCGACTATGTTTACCACGTCAACAAATCTTCTGGTGGGCTCATTGCTCTAGCTAAACGTGGCGAAGGTGCCCTATTTACAGCCTTTTGGGAAGTTAATGGTAATGGTTTAAAGCTTTTGGTAGAGTTTATCTTCGCCACCATCGTGCTCTATTCGATCTCGCCCGCACTAGGCCTGGCGATGGGGTTGGTTGTTGTTGTCTCTATATTCCTAGGAGCCATGATTATCCGAGTAAATATCGCCAAACGCAAGCTGGCTAATGCCCAAGACGACGTCATCACTGGGCTGACGGTAGATAATTTGGTCGGTTTTGAGACAGTCAAGATTTTTGCTGGTGAAGACTGGGAGAGGACCAGGTTTGAGAAAGCATATGTGCCCTGGATGAGATCCCAGTTTGACTATATTGAGACTTTCCGCTGGCTGGATATTACTCTGGGTTTAGTTAAGATAGCAGGTTTTCTGGCGATTTTTATGCTGGGTATAGAGCTAGTAACTAGAGGCGAGATCAGTCTAGGAGTATTTGTAGCGGCCATAGTCTATATCCTCAGTATTTCAGGCCAACTTTCAAACTTTATCTACAAAATCCGCGAACTAGGCAAGACGTTTGCAGATCTGGTCAAATACTT
>CALFHW010000199.1 GCA_937876695.1 uncultured bacterium | reverse complement strand
ATATTAACCTGCTTCCCATCGACTACGGCTTTCGCCCTCGCCTTAGGGGCCGACTCACCCTGCGCCGATTAACGTTGCGCAAGGAAACCTTGGGCTTTCGGCGTGCGGGTTTTTCACCCGCATTATCGTTACTCATGTCAGCATTCGCACTTCCGATACCTCCAGCAGACTTCTCAATCCACCTTCAACGGCTTACGGAACGCTCCTCTACCGCGCATAACAAAGTTATGCACCCCAAGCTTCGGTTTACCGCTTAGCCCCGTTAAATCTTCCGCGCAGACCGACTCGACCAGTGAGCTATTACGCTTTCTTTAAAGGGTGGCTGCTTCTAAGCCAACCTCCTGGCTGTCTGTGCCTTTCCACATCGTTTTCCACTTAGCAAGAAATTTGGGACCTTAGCTGTGGGTCTGGGTTGTTTCCCTTTTCACGACGGACGTTAGCACCCGCCGTGTGTCTCCCATACAGTCTGTCTCGGTATTCGGAGTTTGCAATGGTTTGGTAAGTCGCGATGACCCCCTAGCCATAACAGTGCTCTACCCCCAAGAGGATACATATGAGGCGCTACCTAAATAGCTTTCGAGGAGAACCAGCTATCTCCGGGTTCGATTAGCTTTTCACTCCTAATCACACCTCATCCCCGTCTTTTGCAACAGACGTGGGTTCGGGCCTCCAGTACCTGTTACGGCACCTTCACCCTGGGCATGACTAGATCACCCGGTTTCGGGTCTACTGCCCGCGACTATGCGCCCTATTCAGACTCGGTTTCCCTTCGCCTCCCCTATACGGTTAAGCTTGCCACGAACTGTAAGTCGCTGACCCATTATACAAAAGGTACGCAGTCACCCTTGCGGGCTCCTACTGCTTGTACGCACACGGTTTCAGGATCTATTTCACTCCCCTCTCCGGGGTTCTTTTCGCCTTTCCCTCACGGTACTGGTTCACTATCGGTCGGTCAGGAGTATTTAGCCTTGGAGGATGGTCCCCCCATGTTCAGACAGGGTTTCACGTGCCCCGCCCTACTCGTCTTCACTGATGTGGCCCTTTCGAATACAGGGCTGTCACCTTCTACGGCCAACCTTTCCAGGTTGTTTTCCTAGAACCATATCAGCTTAAGGGCTAGTCCCCGTTCGCTCGTCGCTACTTAGGGAATCTCAATTGATTTCTTTTCCTCCGGTTACTTAGATATTTCAGTTCACCGGGTTCGCCTCCAGCAGCTATGTATTCACTGCAGGATACTGCCGAAGCAGTGGGTTTCCCCATTCGGACATTGCGGGATCAATGCTTGTTGCCAGCTCCCCCGCGCTTTTCGCAGGCTGCCACGTCCTTCATCGCCTCTGACCGCCAAGGCATCCACCGTGTGCGCTTATTCGCTTGACCATATAACCCCAAGTCGCCTCGGGGTTGCCTGTGCCCGGGGGTACAAATCCCGGACGCGAATTGCAACGACTCAAATATTAGGGACTTTCGTCCCCGCCTTAGCCTCAACGACACGTCGAGATAGACATCTCAAACGCTCGCTACATCACAAGTTTTAAAAGAACGCGCACCAAGCCTCAACGCCTGGTCCGCAATCAGAAAGTGTGTGCGCTTGTCATTCAGAGTGGTGGGTCTGGGAGGACTCGAACCACCGACCTCACCCTTATCAGGGGTGCGCTC
>CALFHW010000198.1 GCA_937876695.1 uncultured bacterium | reverse complement strand
TGAATGGCTGCTTCTAAGCCAACATCCTAGTTGTCTGAGCAACTCAACATCCTTTATCTGTTAACTATTACTTGGGGACCTTAGTTGGTGGTCTGGGTTGTTCCCCTCTTGGCCATGAAGCTTATCCCTCACAGCCTGACTCCCGTGAAACATGTATGCGGCATTCGGAGTTTGTCTGGGTTTGGTACCGTTGTGACAGCCCTAGCCCAATCAGTGCTCTACCTCCGCTACACTAAACACGAGGCTAGCCCTAAAGCTATTTCGAGGAGTACGAGCTATTTCCGAGTTTGATTAGCCTTTCACCCCTATCCTCAATTCATCCAAGCAGTTTTCAACCCGCACTGGTTCGGACCTCCATGAGGTTTTACCCTCACTTCATCCTGATCAAGGATAGATCACTCGGTTTCGCGTCTACCGCCAGTTACTACACGCCCTATTAAGACTCGCTTTCGCTATGGCTCCAATTCTTAGAATTTTAACCTAACGCAACTGACGAGTAACTCGTAGGCTCATTATCCAGAAGGCACGAAGTCACCCCTAATGGGGCTCCTTCCGTTTGTAAGCACACGGTTTCAGGTACTATTTCACTCTTCTAATAGAAGTGCTTTTCACCTTTCCCTCACGGTACTGGTTCACTATCGGTTACGAGAGAGTATTTAGCCTTAGGAGATGGTTCTCCCGGATTCCTGCAGAATTCCACTTGCTCCGCAGTACTTGGGTGCTTATCGAGAGTTATCTTGTTTTCGCCTACAGGACTATCACCTTCTGTGGTTCATTTTCCCAGATGATTCGGCTAACAAGATAATTTTTGACTCTCTGGACGCGCTGCAATTTGTCCTGACAAGTCCCACAACACCTATAGCGCAACTATTGCAGTATTTAACACGCTATGAGGTTTAGGCTGTTTCCTTTTCGCTCGCCGCTACTAAGGAAATCGTTATTACTTTATTTTCCACTAGGTACTTAGATGTTTCAGTTCCCTAGGTTGACCTTAACAACCTATGTATTCAGTTGTTAATGAGCAGATATTACTCTACACTGGTTTCCCAATTCGGACATGTACGGGTCACAGGTTACTTCCACCTCACCGTACCATTTCGTAGGTAGTCACGTCCTTCATCGTCTTCTCGTACCAAGGCATCCACCGTGTGCTCTTAGTAACTTTACCAAAAAATTATATTATCTATTTAGTGCTCGAAATACGGATTCTTATAGAAAGATTTTCGTATTTCTGTTTTGGCTCAGTAAAATGATTCGCAAATCATTTTTACTCTTTCAATATTTCAAAGAACAAATAAGTGGAGCTAAACGGGATCGAACCGTTAACCTCCGCCTTGCAAGGGCGGCGCTCTACCAATTGAGCTATAGCCCCTTAAAGACAATCTTCAAGGGATCTTATGTTTCAATTAAAACGCAGTACCTCGAAAAGTGGGCCTAGGTAGACTTGAACTACCGACCTCACGCTTATCAGGCGTGCGCTCTAACCAGCTGAGCTACAGGCCCTGGTCTGTTTTTCAACAAGCCCTGTGGCTTGCTCAAGCCTTTTGCTTTTATAGTAAAAAAAGAACAAAAAAATAAAAATAATGGATGCCGAAAACTTCTTTCGACTTGGAACTAACTTATAAGATTACTCTAGAAAGGAGGTGATCCAGCCGCACCTTCCGGTACGGCTACCTTGTTACGAC
>CALFHW010000197.1 GCA_937876695.1 uncultured bacterium | reverse complement strand
CTAGTATTGAGAAATCACTGCAACAGTATCGGCATGAGTGGGTGACGAGTCTAAATCACAACACGAATCAAAAATGGATATTCGTAAAATAGAAAAAAACGGTAAGATATTTATGATCGCATACGATCAGGGTATGGAGCACGGGCCCACGGATTTTAATAATTTTAATTATCATCCAAATTATATTTTAAAAATTGCTGAGAATGCTGGTGCTAGTTGCGTAGCCATGGGCTATGGGCTGGCCAAGGCTTTTTACTCAAGAAAAAGTTTGCCGCTGATTCTGAAATTAAATGGCAAGACAAATCTGTATACAAAAAATACTCGTTCGGCTTTGATTGCTAATGTAGAAGATGCAAGAAGATTAGGTGCAGTTGGAGTGGGTTATACAATATTTCCAGGACAAGCTGGTGAAGCAGAAGGGTTTGCCGAATTTGCCCAGATTCGCAGAGAAGCAGAGAAGAGAGGGATGATTACTATTCTTTGGAGCTATGCTAGAGGGCCAGAAATCAAAGATCAGTACGCAACTGATGTGGTAGCCTACGCTGCCAGAGTGGCAGCAGAATTAGGTGCAGACGCGGTCAAAGTAAAATATACTGGTGATGCTGATAGTTTCCGCTGGGTAGTTAAATGCGCTGCAGGCACTAGGGTCCTCATCTCAGGAACCGATAATTTCCCCGATGACTATTTGCAAGGACTCAGCGAGGCTATGAAATCCGGCGCCAGCGGCATTGCAGTGGGCAGAAAAGTCTGGCAAGATGAGAGGGCTGAAGAGCTGGGTAAGAAAATCGCAAGTAAAGTCTACAACAGCTAGGACTTAAGGTTTATTGGAATTGCTTTTGTAACATTGATGTGTCTACACTCCGGACTTCCTTAGCCAAGTCCCACTCTCGCCAGTCGCCTTGTCTATGGACCAGTCGGTCCATGTAATTTACCACCTCGCTAGTTTTGTAGATAATTCCGGTTGGATATTTGTCTGGTTGCTTAGCAGCGGCGGCCTGAGCTGATTTTAAATCCTGTACGTCGTGATCACCTTTGTAGTTAATATCAAAGATATGTTGCTGATACCACTCGTGGGATGTCTCTTTGTTGTATGTGGGACAGGCTTGTAGGATGTTGGTAACTGCTAGGCCATGCTCTTGCTGTTTAATGGCGGCGATCATTATCTCGGTAAGTTGTTCGATATCGCCGCTGAAACCTTGGGCCAGGAATGCAGGCTGCAGGCTTAAAGATAATTGCAGTGGATTCAACGTGGACGCAGTGGGACCCTCTGGATTCGCTGTCCGGGGGGCACATTGAGGCGAAGTGGCTGAAGCTTGTCCCGTAGTTAGCCCGTAGTTGCCGTTGTCGTGGATGAAAAAGCTAATAGGGTAGTTGTTGCGAAGAGTATTTACGAAGTGCCCAATACCTTCGCTGTATGTGGCTCCATCACCAGCAAACGCCAGTACCTTGAGCTTAGGGTTGGCGATTTTGGCGGCGCTGGCAACCGGCAGCACGCGTCCATGTAACGTGTGGATGCGGTAACCTTCAATCTTATCGCTCATGTTGCCATTGCAACCGATGTCAAAGCATAGCAGTACGTCTTGCGGCGGAATTTGCAGCGCTATCAAGGCTCTTTTCAGGGCAGACCAAATTCCGTAGTTGCCACAGCCGCCGCACCAGGTAGGTTGCACACTGCTAGTATAGTCGCTGATTTTTACTGGCAGTCCCTCGAATTCTTTACTTGAATGGCAATTCATAGTTATTTGATGTCAAAAATTGAACTAATTTGGGCTGCGAGTTCGTCTACGAAGAAGGGCCTGCCGTCATATCTACGAATGTGGTGCGGGATACTCAAGCCTGTCTCCATACGTATAATTTGTTCGAACTGTCCGGTGAAGTTACCTTCGATGATGCATAGATTCGAAGCGGAATCGATGTACTCTCTGATTTGCTTAACTGGAAGAGGCCAGAGATGGGTGACATCTAGATAATCGACTTTGACGTTCTTCCTAGCTAGCTCTTCCATAACGTCGAGTACAGTGGTGAGCGTACTTCCCCAGCCGATCAGACTAATTTTTTTGCTGGCGGAACTCAGATCCACATCATTGAAGTAGAGCTTCTGTTCTGGTAGGCTATCCTGCAGTTTAGTGAGCTTGCGCATGCGCTTCTCCATCATGGCTGCTGACATTCCCGCCGCCTCGGTGACATTGCCTACTTCGTCATGCTCGTCGCTGTTGGCATTGTATGTTTTTCCAGGACTTCCCGGTAGCCAGCGAGGTGATACGCCGTCTTCACTGAGCAGGAATCGCTTTTCTCCAGAAGGTACAAGCCCGCGGTCAATCGGTAAGTTCTGGGTTAGTGGGCTAACTGTAAAGGCAGATTCAGCCAGAAGTTTGTCAGTAAGCAAGATGACTGGGATCTGATAGGTTTCAGCGATATTGAACGACTCCTGGATAAGGCTGTAAGCATTTGTGGCGTCACTACAAGAAATTACGCAGCGAGGAAACTCTCCATGGGCTGCTGAAATCGCGAGTTGCAGATCCCCCTGAGCCGTCCAGGTAGGCAGGCCAGTGGCAGGGCCAGGTCTCTGAGCTAGGACCACTACCATGGGAGTCTCCAGAATTCCGCTCAGAGAGATGTGCTCGCTCATCAGATCAAAACCTCCGCCGGATGTGGCAGTCAGTGCTCTAGTACCAGCATGCATAGCACCCAAGGCCATGGCCGAAGCAGTGATCTCATCTTCCACTTGTTTGACAATCATACCAGTTTGCTCAGCTGCATTTGCTAGGAAGGTAAGGATCGAGCTAGAGGGCGTCATGGGGTAGGCAAAGTGAATTCGCACTCCGGCAGAGATCGCGCCTAGAGAAATAGCCTCATTGCCATTGATCAGCAGCTTATCTCGGTGCTCAGCATTTGGTGCTAACTTAAAGTATTTGAGCAGCATTTCTTCTCCATTTAGATGCAGTAGATCATTTTCGCCTGTATCGATTTCACCTGGCTGGCTGAGTCTACTCTCCCAGGTAGGCTTGCGTCCTGATTGGTATGCTACGCCAGCCTTCATGCATGCAATGTTTGTGGGAAGATACTTAGGTTTGTCGCCAAAAACCTCGCTGACTACTGTCTCGATCACGCTCATGTCGAGTTTCAGAAGTTTCCAGAGGTAACCTAAGCTGACAATATTTGACATGATGATGTTGCCTCCATTGGCGCTCGCGATCTCATGAGCGGGTATGTAGGCAATTTTTACTTTGAGCGAGCGCATTTTTTCAGCCTCCTCGGCGTTAATCCTAGGCCCAGGAATATCGTGCAATATGATTCCGCCGGGCTTTAACTCATCTAGGTGCCAATTCGTGCGTTGTCTGTTGAGAACCAGCAGTAGGTCTATTTTTTTGGTGCTGCCTGAGATTTGCCTCGCCGAGAAATCGATCTGATAGGAAGCGTGTCCACCCTTGATCAGAGAAGGATACTCGCGGTAAGCAACTACGCAAAAGCCACAGCGCTTGATGGATTTAGCCAAAATCTCCCCAATGCTATTGATGCCTTGCCCAGACGCCCCTACAATTTTTATTGAAAACCTGCTTTGCACTGTATAAAAATATACCCTAGTGGAGGAATAATTGCTATATTTAGGTGTATGAATAAAAATATCGCCAGGCTATTTGCGCCGAGATCAATAGCGGTCGTCGGGGCTTCGCAGGATACAAAAAAAATATCGACCACCATTTTCACCAACATCATCTCCGGTGGTTTCGCTGGTAAGGTGATCCCTGTGAATCCTAGATATGATAGTGTCTTGGGACACAAGTGCTACCCTGCTGTTTCTGCCATCCCATTTAGGGTGGATATGGTCATAATTGCAGTACCAGCCAGGCACGTGGAGGCTGTTTTGCTGGATTGCGCGGGCAAGAAAATCAAGCACGCGGTGATAATTTCCGCGGGCTTTGGCGAATCAGGTGCCAAAGGAGCTGCGCTCGAGGGGAAATTAGGGCAAATTGCTAAGGACGCAGGGGTCGAAATTCTAGGTCCAAACTGCTTGGGACTTATAGTCCCAGGCTCTAAGCTGAATGCCAGCTTTGCTGCTAACCAGGTCGCGCCGGGAAGCACAGCGTTCATGTCGCAGTCGGGAGCGGTGGGGACGGCGATTTTAGATATGGCAGCCGAGGATGGATTTGGTTTTTCACATTTTGTCTCACTGGGAAATAAACTCGATATTAACGAAAATGATTTGCTCGCTTATTGGTTACAAAGCAGCGAGGTCTCGGTTATTGCTGCGTATCTGGAGAGCTACCAGGATGGGCTTGAATTCATTACTGCTAAATCTAGATTAGGAATTGAGAAGCCGGTAGTGGTTGTCAGCCCAGGAAAATCCAAGACAGCAGTTGCCGCGGTTTCTTCGCATACTGGATCTGTGACCTCGCCTAGTGATGTAGTCGAAACCGCCTTAAGAAAAAACGGCTTCACTCAAGTGCAGAATCTAAATGATGCTTATGCCCTAATGCAGACATTCACCTGGCTCAAACCATTTGCAGGAGAAAGGGTCGGCGTAATTACCAACGCAGGAGGTATTGGAGCAATTGCCGCCGATATCCTAGCGCAGTCAAATCTTGAGCTTGCCACTCTAACACCGGCAGCTTCAAATCCTATCGATGTTCTGGGCGACGCTGGGGTCGATAGATTCCAGCAGACAATTACCCAGCTGGAGCAGGATCCTGGGGTAGATTCTATTCTGTTACTGCTAAGTCCACAGCTCGTCACCCAGCTCGAGGAAACTGCTAAATTAATCCTTAGTAGGCCCAAAAATGCAAAACCATTGATCCCAGTATTTGTGGGTGGGAAATACGTCAGACCAGTGATTCAAAGGCTAAAAGATAATCGCATTCCAGCCTTTATGGATGTACAGCTTGCGGTGACCTGTTTGAACGCTCTGGTAGATTACGGTATGTACTTAGCGGCAGGCAAGAAAACTAGTCAGCTCGCTCAAGTGACAACCAAACAACAAGCCAGGCTTGGGACTGCAGAAGCTAGCCCTGTACTAGAACAACAGCAGGTTTGGAAACTATTAGATAATTTTGGTTTTAAACAGCCACAAACGGCAATAATTCATAACTGGGAAGAGGCCGAGGCCTTTGCTAAGAAAGTATCTTTCCCTTTGGTTATCAAGGCTAGAAATGAAGAGCTACTTCACAAAACTGAATTTAAAGCAGTCTTCACGAATATCGAGGACTTGCCTGCACTAAAGGCAAAACTCACTGTTCTACAAGAAAACATCTACAAACATACTGGGAAAGGCAATCCTCCGGTAATTATCCAACAATATATCGATTATGAGCAGGAGCTATTTGTGGGTATCAAGCGCGACGGTGATAGCGACGTCTACAAAAAGTCAGGCAAAGGCTTTGGCCACTTGTTTGTGTTTGGTAAGGGCGGAATCTACACTGAGATTTACCAGGATTATGCAAAAGCGCTGGTGCCCATGACTAAGTCAGATGTTTTAAGTCTGATCAAACAGACTAAGATTTCGCAAATCATTGAAGGGTTTAGAGGGCAGCAGAAACTTCCTGTTGATAAACTCGTAAATTTGATCTTGAAGCTACAGGAAATGGTTGTTGCTCACCCTGAGATTGTGGAACTAGACGCCAATCCAGTTCTGATAGATAAAAAAGACTGCTACTTAGTAGACGTCAAGATTCTAATCAGAGACTAAACTCTCTGGCGATATTTTTGCCCCAAAGTCTAAACTCATCTAGCCTTGCGTGCGGCGGCCCGTCAACTCTAATAGTCTCTCCAATCTGCTTTGCGCCAGTCTTTTCAACCAGTCCTTCCAATAGACCTGCAGCGCCGCAGAATATATCGTAGTTCGCGCTATCGCCTAGGCCGATCACGGCAATCTGATGCTGGGGAAGCTTAAGCTTTGACATGTGATTATATAGAGGAATCATGTAATCTTGCAGCTGACCTACATTCCAAGTTGAGCAGATGAGTATTAGTTTTTTACGTTCAGTAATCTTATCCACAGGAAATTGCTCGGCTCTATGCAATGTAGACTCCATCCCTGCATCAGTAATTCCCTGATGAACAGATTGTGCAATTAATTCAGCGTTTCCAGAACCGGTGGCGTAAATCACGGCAATAGATTTATTTGAAGAAGTAGTATCTTCAATAACAACTTTGTTAGTGAGCTTAAAATTATTTAGTCGTTCAGTATTATTTAACTGATCAAAAATTATATCCGCTCCAATTTTTGTATCATTATCTAGAAAATTCTTGCCTATATAACTTGGTAGATGCTTGACTAGGTCATAGCTTGAAGCAGATTCTCGGTAATCTACTTGAGCATCAAAGATGAAAATATCTGCCAGCTCAGCTAGTCTTTGAGCAAAACTATCTCGCTTTATGGGGTCTTTGTTGTCTTCATCTGCAAAGAACCTGACATTCTCAACTAGGATAGTTTCAGCTCGTCTCTCTACTAACTCATGGACTGAGTTGATGTCAGCAGAGGCAAAATCGACTTTGAAATCGAGTAGTTCTTGTAACCTGAGAACGATGGGTTTGAATGATAGCTCAGTGTTTGCTGCTTGGGGGTCACCCTTGTGCGCAATAAGTATCAAACTGCGTGGTTGCTGTTCTTTGAGCAGTAAAATGAACTCAACAGTGCTTTTCAGCGAATTGTCATCCAAATCGCAGCGCAATATGACTACCTTACCCTCTAGCTCAGCATTCTCCCAGCTGAATTGACTTCTTAACTTGGTGGTGGTGCTGTCTGCGCGCATGTTGGTTAGTATTTTAGATGATTTCTACTTCATAGTAATGCCCTCTGGCACATAGAGTCAATTATCTGTTACTGGCTAATAATCATCTGTTATAATATCTGTAGTCGAGTTTGGAAGGACGTCGTTTGATTATTACGCGGGCGTAGTATAACGGCCATTATGTCAGTTTTCCAAACTGAAGACACGGGTTCGATTCCCGTCGCCCGCTTGTACATTTCATCTTCCCTGATCGCAATGGTTAAGTTATAGTTTGGTAGTAAATTTATTATCCAAAACCAGATGAAGCCAAAAACTATAGTGATATCTCTTCCGGTCGCTAGCGTAGATAAATCCCTTGAGTTTTACAAAACAGTGTTGGGGATGGAAATAAGCTCAGTGGAGGATAAAATTATTACGATCGAGCTACCAAACTTGTCATTATTTCTGATTGAGAGGAATGAGTTTGAAGCTTATTCCTCTGTCGCTAACATAAAAGCACTGCAAAGCTCAAACCAAAGTGAATTAATAATAAGTTGTGCATTTCAGACCAAAAAGGAGATTATCGCTGTACAAAGTAGGCTGGAAGAATCAGGGGTGGAATTTGTTGAAGCGAAAACTAACGACGATACAAACTTCATTGGCTACTTTAAAGATGTAGATGGTCATTTGTGGGAGCTAGTATGGAACGAAACCACTGCTAGAAATTAGTTCGAAATAATGATGATAAAAAACTTATTAGGAAAATTAAGAAACCGATTATTTGCGAGGTGGATAGTTTGTAGGTTAGTTCCAGATAAAAAAAGTGTGCAATATGGTATCTATTTCAGCTACCCTGTCTATTTATTGATGGTTTTGTCCGGCATATTACTGCAAAATCCATTTGTACTCTTGCTCACTGCATTAATCGCATTTTTCGCTATTAAGCTACCAATTCATCCCTTCGATTACATTTATAACTTCTTCATTGTAAAGCTGATTCGGACTAAAGCAATTCCCGGGCGAGGATCTGAATTACAATTTAATTCTATAGTGGCTGTAGTGTTTAGCCTAGTTGTATTTGCCTTCATAACATTTAGCATTCCAATAAACTATGCAGCATTGGCAATTATTTATACTTTGGCCAACGTGTTTTTCATCAGCCTTTTCTTGCTTAAAGACTGAAAGTACTTGAAAACTATGGACAATCAAACTATTGTTAAAAAGTACTTTGAAGAAATCTGGAATAACAGAGACGAAAGTGTGGCCCGTGAAATCGTAGCGGACAGCCTCATAACTAGATTCCCTCAAAAAAGTAGATTACAATGGGGTATTAATGTTGGAGATCAGAGATAGCAAAATTGTGAGTGGCGCCAGCCTGCGAGATGAGCTGAAGTTGTTGGAGCAAATAGATTATATAAGTATTCCCGGTAAAATGGTAAGCAGTAAATACTTTAAAATCCGAACATGATATACGCCACAACAGGATATATTGGTAGTGGCAAAGATACAGTGATAGATATTCTAGGGGAGTTCTTTGAGGCGGAGAAGTTAAATATAAGTGATCTTGTGCGCCAGTTGGCCATGCAACATGGAGTTAGCATTGAGAGAGAGCCCTTGACTAGATTTACTGAGAGAATTCTGGCAGAGAATGGATCAGATTACTTTATCAATAGGGCTGTTGAGCAGATTAGGAAGATGAAAGCTCCAGTGATATTGGTTTCAGGTATCCGCACCCCTGAAAATGTCGAAGTGATGAAAAAGGCATTTCCCAAAGAGTTTATACTAATAGCATTAAGCGTTACACAAGAAAATCGTTTTGAGAGAATTCGCAAGCGCGCCAGTGATAAAGATGACGTCAGCTACACAGAATTTATGCAGCATGATGCCGAGCAAGAGAGAATCTTTGGCATCAGTAAGGCCATGGAACTCGCTGACTATCATATCGACAACAACGGCAGCAGATATGATTTAGAATCTGTCCTCAAGAAGATCAGCTACAATATTTAAATTGTTATCACATAAGTATGGCCGCCCCTAAAAACGTAGCAGAATACCTAGCAAAATTACCTGAAGAAGTGCAGGTAGTAATGGAGAATATCAAGAAACTAGTAAAAGAAGCCTACCCTGAAGCTCAAGAGATGATTACCTACCTGATGCCGACTTACGATTTAAATGGGAAACGTCTCTACGTAGCAGCCAATAAAAAACATATTGGATTTTATGCTATATACAATCCCACTGACTTTGAAGACGAGATCGCCAGCTACAGGGCAGCCAAAGATACTGTGCGCTTTCCACTCAATGAGCCAATGCCATATGAGCTAATTCGGAAGTTAATCAAGTTAAAGTTAGGTTCGTAAAATTATGGTGAGGGCTGAACTGCTAAAGGCTTTTACAGATAATCCTGAGCAAGGCAATCCAGCAGGAGTGATTTTTGATGCAGATAGTTTGTCGAAGGAAGAGATGATTGCAGTAGCAGCTGAGTTGGGTTATTCGGAAAGCGTATTTATAGTAAAGCCGGTTTCTACTGTGGCGGATTACAGATTTAGATTCATGACTGTAACCACAGAAGTTGATGCTTGCGGTCATGCGACCTTGGCTGCCGCATATGCAATCTACAGCCGAGAACCCTTCGAAGCCTTAAAGGTTGAAACAGCAGCTGGTTTGGTTATTGTGGAGAAAAGTGAAGACGGCGTTTTAATGATGAAAATGGCCAAGGCCGAACTAGGTGCAGAGGAATATGACCCCGAGGAGATTGCTAAGTTATTGGGTATTACTGCTGACGATCTAGTTGATTTACCTATAAAAACAGCCTCAGTTGGCAGTCCAAAGCTGATGATTCCTATTAAGAGTTTACTAACTGTCCAGTCCATCACACCAGATTTTGACGCTATGATTGAGTTTTGTAAAAGATATCCTGTGAAAGGATTCTATGCGTTTACAAAGGAGCCTATTAGTCCCGCAGCAAACTTTCATGCCAGACAGTTTAATCCGGCTGCGGGTATCTTTGAAGACCCCATCACAGGTATTGCGGGAGGGGCATTGGCGCTTTATGCCAGAGAGTATGGCTTGGTTAGCGGTGACCAGATAATTATTGAGCAGGGGTATGAGCTAGGAAAGGTAGGCCAGATAGTAGTTCAAATTAAAGCTGATAGTGTCTATGTGGGTGGGAATGCGGTAGAATTTGGTACAAAACTAATAACATGAATAATAAAGACGTAGATCTCAAAAAACTAACTGCAGAGATATTAGATTCGTGTTACCTTATGAGCCTGGGCACATTTGATCAAGCAGGTCCCTGGGTGAGTGATCTTGTCTATGTCTATGATAGAGAGCTGAGCATTTATTGGTTATCAACTCCAGATACCAGGCATTCAAAAGCAATCAGACAGAATGGTAAAGCTGCAGCCACAATGACAGCCAGCAATGACCAAGGAGAAGACAATGTGGGTATTCAGCTTTCTGGCAAAGCAGAAGAAATAGAGGGAGATTTGTCAGAGATGGCAAAGATGCACCTTGCCAAACGAAAGAAAGACCCACAGAATCATGCAGATATTCTGGGTACCAATAAAAAGTGGTACAAGCTAACGCCGGAATTGATCGAAATAATCTATGAACCGCTGTGGGGGTATACCAAGCAGAAGTTAGAAATATGAAAATTAGAACTGCAGATTTAAAAGTTGATTTGCCAAAAATTAAGCAGATTGCAGAAGCAGCATTTTCGACTACTCCAGATGCGTCACTAACAGAATGGTTTTCTTTCGCGGAGATGGAAAAGGAAGTCGAGCAGGGCAGAGGCTTATGTTTAATCGCTGCCGATGAGTCAAAGCGAGACCTCGGGATTATCTATGCTCAGCAAGAAAGTCCCATTAACGCTAAAGAAAGCGCAGAAAAATGGGTGGTAATCATGGCGGCAGTTACTGCCGAAGCGAGTGGCAAGGGTGTGGGCACGCAGTTGCTGGCGGGCCTGGAAACAATTCTTAGGCACAAGAATATAAAGAAATTATTTGTCTTTACCAATGAGGATGACGAACGTGTCATAGGCTTTTACAAGAAAAACGGCTACCAAGATGCGGGTTGGATAAAGGACTACCAATATGGGAAAGGCAATACGGCTGTATTTCTGCTCAAACATTTGGAGACAAACTAGATGTTACTAATAGACTTGATCAAGGAGTACTTCCTTTTTGCCAGCAATTGGGTCAACTATTACCGTTCAAGTATTCCCGAAGGTTGGCAGCTGGGCGAGGCTGATGACGTGCTGCTTATGCCAGGCTTCAATGAGAACTGGTATTTTCTCAAGGAAATTGGGGATTTGCTAAATAGTAATGGCTATCGAATCCACCTTGTGAAAGGCAGGAGACAGGCTTCGATTGAGAGGCAGTCGCTCCGCGTGCATGAGTATGTCATAAACAAAAAGCTGCAGAATATTGTTCTAATAGGACATAGCAAAGGTGGGCTAGTAGTCAGGAAGTTACTAGCTATGCAGAATTCATTCAGTATCCAGAAGGTTATAACTATCTCAACTCCCCACAACGGCACTATCTTTGGTTATCTGAGACTACTTAACCTGGCTGAGCTGATCCCAGGCAGCAAATTTTTTACAGATTGGGACTCATCACTTAATGAGCAGATTTATAATTTCTACCCCAAGTTCGATAATCACGTGGTTCCAGGGAGCAGCCTGTTGTTAGCTGGCGCCCACAATGAGCAAATCGAGATAAATGGACATACGCGAATCTTGAAATCAAATTCATTGTTAAGCAAGCTACTAATCCTATTGCAAACAAAGTAATATAGAATATTAAACTCAGGCATTAAAAACTCATGGAAGTTACCTCAAATAAGCCAGCAGATTACATAAATTCTTTTTCAGGTGAAACTAAGGAGGATCTAGTCAAGCTCGATAAAATGATAACTTCCGTTATGCCAAAAGCCACTAGGGTAATGTGGGAAGGTAAATTCTGGGGTGGCAGCGAGCAGAAGATAATCGGTTACGGGGATTTGACCTATGTCGGCTCCAGCAAAAAGGAAGTGAAGTGGTTTGTAATTGGCCTAGCCAAGCAAAAGGGCTACATAACATTGTTCGTAAATGCAGTTCAAAAGGGGGTATATTTGGCCGAAAAGCACAAGGATGAGATCGGTAAAGCTAAAGTAGGCAAGAGCTCAATCGGTTTTAAGACAATAGCAGATATCAACTTCGCTAAGCTGGCGGAGATTGTTAAGGAAGCTGCAGAACTTACTACTTAGGTATAGCATAAATAAGCTTGAAACTTTTGTGCGGATAAGTTTTTACAACTGTATCCTCTGTAAATGCTCCCAATGCACTTAGAAGCTGAGCGCCATTTTTTGACAGAACAACTTTGTCTCGATCAGAAACATGCAAATAATAGAAAGCATGTTCTATTTTGTTCTCACTGCCTATAATAATGCCGATGCATCCTTCCTTTGGCTCAGGGATTATTACTGTATTCTTATGTATGAAGCTATCTCTATCAGTTAATGATAATAACTCAATATCCTCCCAAGCAGCAGCTATCACAATATCTTTGCAATCTATACGTGCTAACTTATGCCTACCAGGTAGGCTGGCAGATTCGTATATTTGCCATAAAAAACTAGGGTTGAGGTACCCGTCTAGATGCAAATCCCTAATAATTTGTGGGAACAGGGTTTCAATCGGGATATTTCCTAAATGGGTAACTCGGTTTAAGTCTCTATGTAATAAACCTTCATTATAAAGTGACATTCCAATCGACATTTGGCCATTTCCAAAGTTACTAAGTTTTATATCCGCATCTAGTAGATCCTTCGATGGTTGCGGGTGGTTAGCAATGATTATTCGGGGCTCGGAATTTAGCGGCTCAAAATTCATCAGTTTAGATTAACAATATAACTCCTATATTGCTATTATATCATGGACACGGATAGTACTCCTATAAAGTCAGTGACCTTTTGATGATTTCTTTGAGGACGGCGTGATC
Source organism: uncultured bacterium (assembly GCA_937876695.1). Lineage (GTDB taxonomy): Bacteria > Patescibacteriota > Dojkabacteria > CALFHW01 > CALFHW01 > CALFHW01. The sequence continues at coordinate 30,003 of CALFHW010000197.1, read as the reverse complement.
CACATCACTTAGACGGTTGATGTAGAGACAGACTCTACCGGTCTTGTACTTCCCTAGTTTCTTAAGCAGATCGGCGTATTTCTCCTCCCCTCCGTTAAATACATAGAGTACAAGGTTTTGCTTTCTGGGTGAAAATGCTGCTATTGGCCAGTCCAGTTCTCTCCCATCCTTATATTTGATAGGCGCGCTGCCATAACCAATAATCGCACTGCCCCACATCTTGGGCTTTTCGCCAGTTAACTCCTGCATATACTGGTCAATAACTTTGGCATCCTGCCTGCGTGTATCATCTGCCACTGAGCTGATAAATTCTGCCACACTGGCTTCTGTTGCTTTTGTTTTAGGTGCGGATGTCGCCATAACAATTACTAGGAATTAGGTTATAACTAATTTTATCAGATGCAATAGATTTATTGCTCAAGAGAAAATTTTTCTAGACGGTGCAACTCTTGCTGTAGGGCGTCGTCAATAGCCTTTGATTTCTGATTTAGAAAAATTCCGTTTACATTGAGCTTAGCATCGCCCTTCTGCTTGGACTTGGCTAGGTCGATTTGGCCAATTATTTTATCCTCAAATAGTATCGGCATGTTGTAAAAACCATATTTACGCTTGGCAGGCGGAGTATAGGCCTCCCAGCGGTAGAATATGCCGAAGACCTCTAGCAGTAGCTGTCTATCTAGGACTAGCGGATCTAAGGGCGAGAGTATTTTGAGCTTTCCCGCGGAGCCAGCTACACTCCCGGGTGAGCTCCCAGCAAACATTTCTAAATCACTCTGACGCAAATAGTACTTGATTTTGCTATCGCCGCCTTTGATCCGCACCTCAATTATGTCACCGATCTTGAGTTGCCGATTAAATTCATCTCTCAGCCCTTTTGATCGATCTCTGCCAGATCGATTTAGCCAAGTAGGGCGAACTAATCCGTAGTATTTGAAATAAGAGCTTAACAGAAACGGATAAATTTGTTCAGCTGAGATTTCAGTGGCCAAAACTGTCTCTGGAATGATCCTATGAGTGAGATCGTAGTATTTGATATTGGAACTGCGGTGACTGATCTGGATCTCGCCAGTATTCCATAAAAATTCTAGTAGCGCGCTGTGACTGTTGCCACCAGTCCAAGAATGCACTGCTCTGCCTTTGCCCAAATGCCTAATATCCCTGGCCGCAGTTGGGCCATTAGATTCAATAAAAGCCATCAGCGCTGTTAAATCAGCCTCGTGCTCCCGACGATAACTTGAATATCTACTTCTATCCGCATAGATCTGCCGGTAGTCCGTAGTTTTCTGTAAGGCTTTGAAATAGGGCAGGGCAGAAATAGGAATAATCGAATACATTTGTAGCCAATACTCAAATAGCTGTCTATCTTTATAAAGCGAGGCATAGAGCTCCTGTTTTCGAAAGCCTTTAACTCTATTGAACAGTATTAACTCGTGGCTTCTGGCGACAACATTAATTGGGTCGACTTGGAGACAACTGAGGTCCTCTATTACCTGCGCGCTAGTGCGCTCAGAATCAAAGCCTGCACGAGCCAATAGAAAGTTCGCTGCATGTGCTTTTGTAATCTCCATGTACCTGTATTTTACTGGTTGGGTTATAATTTAGCCAAATACAAATAAACCATGAAAAGAAGCAAGCTAGTCAATCTGTTGTCTGTTTTGTTGCTAGGAGTTTTCTTGTGTGTGTTTACAGTTAGCATAGTTATTGAGCGTACTTACGACAGCAGCGTTTACGTGTTCTTCCTGGGATTGTTGTTCTTAATATATGGAATTATCAGGACTTCTGATGGCACCTCCGATGAGATTAAACTAGTCAAGGATTTCTATGTCGAAGCTGTTATATTGATATCTGCTGCGACTACCACTTATTATTTATCTATCGCGATTGCTAACAATGTCATAGCCGCCGCTACAATTGGAGTTATCTCAGTACTGTTGCTAGGTAAACTTAACAAAGAAAACCTAATTCTCCCAGCCTATTGTGGCACTTTTGTAGGTATGAGCGCTGTGGGTATCTTGCCCAATGGGTTATATGTGCTGGCTGCTGGGCTGGTCTCCGGAATTATATTTATCTTCTCTAAAAATAGTATGAAAGGTGTGGGCGGTAGGCTGGGCCTATTTGCCTTTGTAGGAGTAGCGATCAGTGTATTTTTGCTAAGGGCAGTTACATAATGGTGGTTATCATAATACTTACAGCACTTATCTCTGCCCAGCTGACATTCCATCTGCACGCAGTAAAAAAGTTAAATGTGGTGTTGGCCTCAGCGCTGCCTAGTTTAGTTTTTGCACTAGCGTATGTTGTCTTGAGCAGGTTCATTTCACTTGAAGAATTTGCTGGATTGCCGGCAGTGTTCTTTGGGGCTAGTTTCGTAGGAATGTCGAGCAATGCCAGAATAAGATCAAGCTTATCTCTAAGTCTGGCGGCGATCGTCTTTGCAGTTGTCTACCTCTCGCTAAGCCTCTCATTCAAAGGTTATGGCGGCGGCCTAGGCACCAGCGCGGCGGTGGCTGTATTGATATCGATATCATTTGAAAGTATAATTTTCGCAGGGATTAATTATTTACAAAGAAAAAATGCAAGCAAAGTCAGCAAATAAGTTCACTAGCATGGATCAATACATAAAATCCTTTCCAGTAGATGTACAGGTCATTTTGCAGAAAGTGAGAGAGACCATTAGGAAAGTAGCTCCAGATGCTGAGGAAACTATCAACTACCAGATTCCAACCTTTAAGCTAAATGGTAATTTAGTTCATTTCGCTGCCTTCAAAAGTCATATTGGCTTTTATCCAGCTAGTGAGGGTATCAGCAAATTTGCCAAGGAGATCGCTAAGTATAAAAATGCCAAAGGGTCTGTGCAATTCCCTCTAGATAAAGATATTCCCTATGAGTTAATTGCTAAGATCACCGAATTTAGGGTTACACAAAATCGAGCTAAGAAGAAGTAGAGATCCTTCCGTTAAATTATCTGGATCAAAGTACCAGTATCGAACCAAGAATTGAGAGTGCTACTGCTAGGAGTTTTAACTTCAAGTTTTCCCTTTCCCTCAGGATAATAATTTCACCAGCAAATGTTACCACTAAGAATGCTTCAATTAAAAGCGGCACTACGCTGATGTTCTCGGTTGCTAGAGCGGCGAAAACGCAGATATTGGCAAATGCCCCGAGCACGCCGCCCATCAGAACCAACTTCTTGTGCTTTTGCCAGAGCGCCAGAAATCTTTCTCGGCGGCGGTAGATTATGGGCAAATTAAGCGCAGCTGGAACTGCAAATACCAAGGTTGTGACTTGCAGCGAGGTCAGGTCAGTCAGTAAGAACTTGGATGCAGACAGTCCAACAGCATAAAATACGCTGGCCGCTGCCACTAATGTTATTCCTAATAGAGACTTTTTGCCTTTCATGCCTCCTGCTAGAATAACGCCGCTAGCAACTACCAGTAAAGTCCCTAGCTTTAAGCCATCTGTCAGGCTTTCCTGAAAGAATACTGTCCCGATGAGTGCTAGCCAAATCAGCCTCAGTTTGTAAATACTGCCGTTAACTGAAGGGGAAATGTAGTTATTTGCAGAAAAGAGAGCAGCATTATGGGCTACCACAATAAGTCCCATTGCTATTACTACAAGTATAAGGAGTGACGGTTCGTGGCCTGCCGATTCGGACAGGCGTTCGGTATTATTAAAAGCGGCAGCGAGATATTCGACCAGAAGCAGAGGTAAAGTGACAATGAGCCCGATGGAACTGAATATAAACGAGTACGACCAAGCGTCAGATCCGTCTTTAAGCACTTTGCGAGCGACAAGATTTGAGCCTGTATATAGCGCGCCAGCAATCAGTGCCAAAATTAGTGCCGTCATTTCAGATTATACATCTGGCGCCAGGAATTTTGGAGAATTTTGATCGCAGGAGGTAATATAAAATAAATAACATGTTAATCTAAAACTTTGAAAAAAATCTTAGCAATCCCTGGTAGTATTCGCAAAAATTCATTTAATAAATCTGCCTGCAAGGTACTAGTAGATATTGTGGCCCAGAAATCCAGTCCGATTCTGGAGGATGTCGAACTTAAAATCTTTGTGTTAGATGACGTGCCGATGTTTTCACAGGATCTGGAGGCAGATTTGCCTAGCGAAGTTCAGGAGCTGATCTCTCAAGTAGAGTGGGCTGATGCAGTCATCTTCTCCACCCCCGAATACAACAACATGGTCCCTGGCGTACTTAAAAATACCTGTGAGTGGCTATCTCGTTCTTACGCCATACCTGCGGTGGAGGGTAAACCGGTAGCGATTATGGGGGCTAGTGATGGCGGTTTTGGCACCGTCAGATCGCAAAATCAATTGCTGCTGCTGGCGAGTATAATTAAGTTCCAAGTAGATGCTTCTTTAAGGTTACCAATCTCTAGAGCACAAGATTTATTTGATGAGCAAGGGAATCTGACTTCTACAGATATCAGGGCAAAAATCCAGGATTTACTGGAAAGACTGGCAATGAAGATCTAAGGCTGGAAGAACCGCGTGTGTGTTCTTTCCTTAACGCTCTAGCCACTTGCGGCCAAAGGTTTCAACCTCAGCAATGAGAGGCTTGAGATCGAGGCCTTTGGCAGTTAAGCTATATTCGACTTTTGGCGGGATGCATTGATACTGAGTCCTCTCCACTAGACCCTGCTCAATTAGCCTTTTAAGCTTACTCGATAAGGTACTGCCGGTGATATTGTCCAGCATCTCTTCTAGTTCATTGAATCTGAGCTTGCCCTCTAAAAGCTTGCGAATGATCATTAGCGACCAAAAATCTCCTATCAACTTGGAGCTCTCTTCTATGGGGCAGTATTCGTGCTTTTGTTCAGCAGTATTTTTCATAATTTATTATAACTTATTTGACAAAATAAAACTAGCATGTTAATACTTACTAGTAAATTGCAAGCTACTATAACTTTGCAATCTATAAATTTAATTTATTAATTATTATTTAATGAGCAAATGGCAAATAGATAGTCAGCACTCTTCAGCTAAGTTTAGCGTACAACACCTAGGTGTGTCATGGGTCAGCGGCCAAATTTTTGGAGTGAGCGGCGAAATTGAGTTTGAATCTGGCCAAATTGAGCAGGCAGCAATTACTGCCAAGTTAGATGCAGCTACCATTACAACCGGTAACGAGCAGCGCGACGGGCATCTCAAGAGTCCTGACTTTTTGGATGTAGAGAATCATAAAGAGGTATCTTTTGTGAGCAAGTCAGTTAAGAAATTAGCTGAGGATAAGGCTATGCTCACAGGTGATCTAACTATCAAAGATGTCACTCGTGAAGTAGAACTTGAGGTTAGATTCTTAGAGGCCGGTCTAAAGCCAGGCCAGGATGGAAGCTCACAAAATGTAGCTGGGTTTTTGGCTACAGCAGAGATAAATCGCGAGGATTTCGGCCTAAAGTGGAATATGGACTTGCCAAATGGTAAGGTACTAGTTGGTAATACTGTGAAAATTGAGATCGAGGTTGAGGCTTTAAAATAGTAATTGCCAGTTGAAATTATGAAAAAGGTGCTGATCGTCAAATATACGCCGCGTGAGGATTCAAATACGCAGAAACTGCTAGCTGAGGCAATGCAGATTATTGCTGCGCGCGCGGGTAGTTTTGAAATTGAAGAGCTAGACTTGACGGTTAGTGCGCCTGATCTAATGGGCCGGCAGAGTATTACCTCTTATCTGGATGATATCGGCTGGGAGACTGCCGGCCCAGACTTCCCAGGCCACAGCAAGGGCTATTTGCATATGAAGAAGCTAGCAAATATGATAACAAACAGTGATTTTTTGGTGCTGGCATTTCCTTTCTACAATTTTTTCTTGCCCGGCATTGTCAAATTGTGGCTGGATAATGTGACCCTAGAAGGGGTCGCCTTTGAAAGGACAGACTATGGCCCTAAAGGGCTGTGGACTGGTAAACAAGCTCTGGTGATCAACACCAGCGGCGGCACTCCCAAAGACTCCAGCAGGGATTTTTCCTCTCCATACCTACGGTATATGTTTAAGTATTGGGGGTTTGAAGGCTCTGAGATACAAGGACTTTATGGCATTAATTATAGCGGGATACTTCCGGAAAGATTAAAAGAGTTTAAAACTGAAATTGAGCGAGTGGTTGCTAGCTGGCTTTGACTATTGTCCACGAGCAGCCTAATATATTAGATATGCTAGGCAAACTTCTTTCGCGTAAAAGTAGATCCAGACTGGCCGTAGGGTGCGTGCTATTGCTTGCATTCATTTGCCTGGGAGTTATATTGCTAGCTGACGCTGCATTGAGATCATACCCAGCAGATCAAGAACTACTAAGGGCAGCCTACTCTGACCCCAAAGTCACAGTAACTCAGCAAAATGCCTACTTTAAAGTTGATGCAGCTCAGCCGGGCGCCCAAGTAGGCATGGTTTTCTATCCAGGAGGTTTAGTCAGTCCAGAAAGTTATCTCGATCCAGTGGGCAAAATGGTGGATAGTGCGCGTCAGCAAGGCGTGAACTTGCGCGTTTATCTAGTGCGCCCCCCGCTCAATCTGTCAGTTCTAGACTATGCAGCGGCTGAAAAAGTTATATCAGAAGATAGTCAGGTAGAAAACTGGGTAGTTGGCGGTCATTCACTTGGCGGCGCCATGGCTTGCAGATATGCTAGCGGCAGCTCTGAGGGAGCAAGCAAGGTCAAAGGGCTATTTCTACTGGCAGCATACTGCGATACCGACATTTCAGTCAGCTCTAAAAAGGTGTTATCAATTTACGGCTCAAACGATCAGGTATTGAATCTGGGCCTGCTGGAACAATACTCAAAGAATCTGCCCAGCAGTAGTAGAAAAAAGGTAATTACCGGCATGAACCATGCACAGTTTGGTGCCTATGGAATGCAAAAAGGTGACGGACCAGCGCAAATATCGCTGCAAACTGCCCAGGAAAATTGGATTGCTGAAATAAACAATTGGTTAACTGAAGTCCTTACTCCTGAAAATCTGGAAGCCCAGAACGATTAAAACAAGACATATTGCTGGCAATAAAAGAATCTCGCCGCCCAAAGTCTGTCCGTTACTCAATTTCTCGACGTTGAAGTAGTAGTAAAGACTTAGGTACTTGAAGAATTCAGGCGTATTCTCTATCGCGCTGATCAGATTGGCAGTGAAGCTAAATGCCATTAGCCCAGCTCCAGCAAGAATTCCGCTTGATTGTTTATGCAGTATTCCCACCAAGTTTCCAACTAGTAGAAACACTGTGCTGTAAAGGCTTAAGCCGATTGTCACCCCTGCAAAGTAGTTCCAGGGGATATCATTAACTTGAGTAAGTAGCAAGGTGAAAATAACTGTCGCAGCCATAATCAGCCCGTTTGCAAGGAACATCCAGAAGATGCCTGCGCTTACTTTGGCAGTATAGCTGGCAAATCTGCTTACTGGTTGGACAAGTAGCCAGCTAATACTTCCACTGGAGTGCTCGCCCGCGATCAGCTGGGAACCAAACCAGGCAGCCCAGATAGGACCAGCGATCATCAGTAGGCTCAGCAGTTGAGAATTGATATAACCCTCAATAGTGCCAAGTGTCTTTAGATCCGTGGCAAAAGCTGAAAATAGCTCTGGCGGCAAGGTAGAGAAAACAGCCTCCAACTGGTCTTTGCTAGCTGCCAAGGTATCAAAAAACAGCATCAACATGGCTGACATCGCTGCCCAGGAGACAACCCAAATCATCACGCCTTTCCATCTATTTCTGATCTCGTTACTAAATATCGCACCTATATTTGCGGTCGTAGAATTGTTCATAGAAGTTATTTCTTGTAGTAATTTATAAACATCTTCTCTAAACTGGGATTTTCCACTGTAAATTCGCTAATCCCTTCTGAGATTAATAGACTGACCACCTCGCTGGCTTTGTTGCTCAATAGTTCTCCGTGGTTTTCTAGAACGATGACTTCTCCATCAGTTAACTTGCCGATTTTATTGGTCACTGCCTCGATCTGAGTCATAGTCGCGCTGGCGCCGAACTCAAAGCGGATTCGCTTCTGGGCGAGCTTTTTGATGGCGGATACTTTGTCTGAGAAGATGACTTGTGCAGCTTTGATGATGATCACCCGGTCGCAAATCTGATCTACTTCAGCTAAATTATGTGAGGAGAGTAGCACTCCTGCGCCTTGATTACTCATTTCATTGAGGATTTCCAATGTCTCTTTCTGCACCAAAGGATCAAGGCCGGTAGTTGGCTCGTCCATGATTATGAGTTTAGGGTTGAAGAAAATCGAGAGGATGATGCCCACCTTACGCTTATTCCCTAGAGATAGCTTAGAGATCTTCTTGGTAATATCGAGGTCTAATCTGCTTGCAAAGCTATGAGCCTGTTTTCGCAAAGCTTTTTGATCGCCATTTCTAAGCTCAATAGCGTAGTCAATCATGGCTTCTGCAGATATCCCCTTGTAGTAGCTGCTGTCGGAAGGTAGATACCCAAGCTCGGAATAAATGCTAGTAAAATCAGACTTTTGCTGCAAGGGTTGCCCCAATATCTCCAGGCTCCCTGATTGCGGCGTCAATAGCCCGGTGAGCATGGATATGGTAGTTGTTTTCCCAGCGCCGTTGGGACCGATGAATCCAACTACTTCTCCTGGTTCTACAGAAATGGAGACTTTATCAGCACCTTTTCCAGGTGAATATAGGTGGGTTAGATCTTTTGCTTGTAATAATGTGCTACTCATATATTCGAATATAGACCACGACTTGCCAAAATGCAAGTGAGTAGCTATCATCAGCTATGAATATTTTAGAAGCGGTCATACTGGGATTAATTCAGGGAATAACTGAGTACTTCCCTGTGTCGAGTAGTGGCCATCTACTCCTATTACCAGGTATCTTGGAGTCTCTGGGTCTAAATCTAGATTTTAGCTTCCAGAATAACAGCTACGATATCATCCTGCATATGGGTACTTTTCTGGCGCTGGTAATAATTTTCCGTAAAAGAATCTGGGATCTAATAACGAATAGAACGCCAGAAAACCTGCAGCTACTTAGAAATCTTGCGTTGACGACCATTCCCATGATTTTTATCGGCGGAATAGTATTTGTAGCTGGCGGTGATGAAAGGCAACCAGAGATAATAGGGGTTATTACTTTGGTGGTAATAGGTGTAGTTTTCATAGTCATAGATCTGTTTCCAGAGACTATAAAGAAACTGATAAAAACTGATAGGGTTGCCACGATTGAAAATATGTCAGCTGCGGTTGCGGTTAAAATCGGCATTTGGCAGCTACTATCCTTAGTTAAAGGCGTATCTAGATCTGGAATCACTTTGCTAGCCGGCATCCTATCTGGTATGAGTCGTAAAGAAGCACTTGACTATTCTTTCTTAGCCAGTATTCCGCTATTCGCAATTTTGACTACTGTAGAGATTCTGTATTTGGTTATTCGCCCTGAGGCCAACTCTTACGGCCTTGGCGAGGTTCTTGCCGGTGTCGCCTCAGCCTTTATCGCAGCTCTGCTAGCAATTACATTCTTTAGGGGTTTCATCGAGAAGAAATTCGTACTGGCAGGCTTTGGTATCTACCGCATAATCCTGGCTGTAATCACACTGGCGTTGATGTAGTTGGAATCCAACCAATATTATTTGAGTTATCATGAACTCGTCTTTGGTTATTTGAGACTCCGTAGAAAAGTTCGTAATTGCCTTTTATCTCTGCGACCTCGATCATTTGTCTGACCATGCTTACAAGGTCTTTATGTGATAGATAGACCTTTTCGAAACCCTCTTCCTCCTCCATTGAATCGTCTTTGGTCACTCCGCCCAGTCTTACAATTATCACTTCCAGTCCTTTTTTCGCATAAAATCTCCCTAGTGCTTCCATGTATACTTTGTAAGCGCCATAAGGGCTATCAGGCGAAGGGATGGTATGAGTCGTCTTTAATACAGAGGAATCTAATTTGTATTCATCGGCGTGAATTGAGCTAAACATGATTACTCGGGGGATTTTGTTGTCGGTTGCTACTTTGTATATGTTGTAGACCATGGTGAGATCACCTGGATTATAGTTTTCATTCATGAATCCAACTACTGGATCCATTGCTAGATGAATAATTGCGTCGAACCCTTTTACCTGGATCTTTAGCATATCCATATCAGTCACATCCTTTTCGGGAATATCAAATCCAGTGATTTCGTACTCTGATTTCAGATGTGCGAGTAATACTTGTCCTACAACGCCTTTGTGTCCTGTGATAAGTATTTTTTTCATCTAAATGTCTGACTATATTCAATAGTATATTCTAACTTACCCGCTACCAATTGCCTAGAAACTCCTCCGAGCTCACCACCCTAGCAAACATGTATGGGAATGTGAATTCTAGTAAGTCTTGCTGAAGTCTCTGCCTTCTTGGAGAATCTGTGGTCTCTACTAAATCCTTTAACACCACAAAGTTAAACCCTTTTGAAAAACCGCTAACTACCGTAGCTAAAACGCAACCGTCGGTGAATATTCCGGTCGTGACAATATATTTAATGCCTTGAGCTTGCAGCTGCGCAATTAGTTTCGGATCTGCTAGCGCGTCGTTTGTGTCCTTGGTAGCAATAATGTCGTCTTTCCCAGGGGTAAGACAATAGAATTCTTCAGCAAATCCACTGCTGTCTTTGCTGTAATAAGAAAATCGCTCGTCCTCATAAAGTTCATTTACATTGTCTGCCAGATGTTCTTTTTGCCAAGGTAGAGTTTTGCCGAAAATTATTGGCCCGCCTATAGTCGCGCGAAACTCCTCAATAAAAGTATTCAGGCGGGGAACCATTTCCCTTATTTTGCCGAAGCTGATCTTCCATTCAGGAATTTCGCAGTTTTGATGTGCACAGGAGTTGATGACGTCGATAATTATCAAGGCAGTGTTTTGGGAATTCATACCTAAGAAAGGTTTCATAGGAGAACTATACTAGATAGGAACTGGAAATTCAATGCTGGTCAGGTAGGACTCGAACCTACAACCCATCGGTTAACAGCCGATTGCTCTGCCATTGAGCTACTGACCAATCTTAGGTCTTTAAACACCCGCCCTAGATTATAGCAGGAGATTCCCATTTGCAAAACTACTTCGATTTGTGTTTATATTAAGTAATCACTGCCCCAATTATTTTAATTGTTAGCTGCTCAATATGGCTAAACACGGTAAGGGTAGTGTTGGTCCCTCAAATTCCAACAAATCTAATCAATCCAGCACTTCAGGCAAAGCGGTAGCTGCAGAGAAGTCTGCAACTGCTAGTAAGTCAGTGAGTTCAGAGAAGGCTGTCAAACAGGAGGCCGGTGCAGATTCGCGCAGCATTGTGATCGCTGGCGTAGTAATTTTATTGCTGCTGGCAGGTATTGGATTTCTAATTTTAGGTCTGGCTCAGAGTTTGAACTCAGGCAGAGTTGGTGATACTGGAGAAGTGGCCCAGAACGACGATCTAGCCGCAAATGACGATCTAGCTGCTGCTGAGGCAAATATCGAAGGCAATGAGGGTGCCGGAACTTCTGATAATGAAGATACTGCTGGCACTGACAGTAACACAGATGCAAATCCAGGTGATGTCGCTAGCGATGGTCCCGAGACCAGTAATTCTCAGAGTGACAATGCCAATGCACCAGAAGTGAAGAATGGGTTCGTAGTTACTGACAAGGGCAATTTTAAAGTCACTTCCAATACCTACCGCAGAGGCAATACCTATAAAGTAGGCGACATCAAGGGTGATAATTATACAGTGAAGAAAGGCGATACTCTCTGGCAAATCGCTCAAGGTAGATATGGTTCTGGCTATGCCTGGACTGCAATCGATAACGCCAATGGCGGATTCCCACTGCTGAAGAATGGTACACCAAATAACGTGCCAGTCGGTTACAACCTGATCTTGCCACGAATTTAAAGCAGGCTTTAGAAGTTCTTTAGAAATATTTCAGTTGCGTGGGGTAAAGTTACCCCATGCAACTGATAGGGGCCCAAACAAAAATAGACCAAGTGGGGCAGGCTAAGAAAGTTCTGAAGCAATACTGGGGTTATGATGATTTTAGAGCGGGACAAATAGATATTATTGAGTCGGTACTAAATAATAAGTACACCTTGGCGATTTTGACCACTGGTGGAGGCAAGAGTATTTGTTACCAGGTTCCGGGATTGATGATGGAGGGTTTGGTGATTGTTATTTCACCGCTGATATCTCTGATGGCTGATCAAGTGGCAAGACTTAAGTCTATCGGTGTCGCAGCTGAGCTCTATAATTCTACTCTGTCGAAATTTGATAAAAACAGGGTCAAAGATGAAATTTTTGCTGGTAAAACAAAGTTCATATATCTCTCCCCAGAGGCGCTCAGCAATAAGGTGCTACTGCAGCTTCTAGCCCAGACTAAAATCTGCTTAGCTGCTATAGATGAGACGCACTGCATATCAGTCTGGGGTCATGATTTCCGAAAAGAATTTCTTCAGCTGGGCACGTTACTTGCAGGGCTTAATGTGCCCAGAGTTGCTGCATTTACTGCCACCGCTACTCCGAAAGTAAAAGCAGATATTGAGACAAACCTTTGGTTCCAGTCGCCCAAAGTTTTTACCAACAGTTTTAGGCGAGAGAAGCTGGCGCTGAATGTCATACAGGGAACTTTTAACCCCAGCGACGAATAGGTCATTTCCCAACTGAAAAATACTAATAGCATAATCTATGCATCCACCAGGGCCAGGACTCAAGAGATATGCGAGACTTTGCAGATGCAGGGGATCACGGCCGGCTTCTATCATGGTGGACAGGCCTCTGATATTCGCGAGCGCACTCAATCGGATTTCATTTCAGGCAAACTTAGTTGTCTTGTAGCTACAAATGCCTTCGGAATGGGAGTTGACAAGCCCGATGTGGGACTTGTTATTCATGAGAGTATCCCTGAGTCTATAGAGAATTATTATCAAGAAGTGGGCAGAGCTGGTAGAGATGGCAGACTCTGTAAGGCAGTGATGTACGTCAATTGGCACGGAGTTAACCTGAGAAAGAATATGTTGGATAATAGCTATCCTGACAAAGATTCTGCCAACAGGCTCTATAACTATTTGTGTAAGAGTATAAAAGGTGACTCGGGTATTTTCGATCTGAAGGCTCTGCTGCTGGATGTCGGAGAGTTAAACCAACCAAAAGTGCTGAAGCTGCTAGAGATTTTCAACCAAGAAGGTGTAGTCAGCTCGCAGCCACAGGCAGGTGATGGCACCAAGTTCACAGTGAATGCGATAAATAAGGCGGTGATTTTTCTAGCTCGTAAGCTTAAATTGGCCTCCTACCATAAGCTTTTCATATCAAAGCGCGATAAACTACTTTCTATGCTAGAATTTTGCAGAACAGAGTCTTGCCGGCAAAAGTTTATACTCGGCTACTTTGGCGAGAAGTTCGGTCAGTGTGAAATCTGTGATAACTGCATTAATTAAGTTTTTAGCACATTAATGAGATGTCGGAAGTTAAATTGATAATCTGGGACTGGTTTAAGACGCTTTCGCCTCATCACCTATATGAATCATTAAGGCAAAACAACCCAGCTGCATACGAGCTTATTCAGCAGTACTTTGTAGATCATCAGGAAGAATTGCTGGCTTGGCATCAAGGTAAACTGGGTTATACTAGCTTACATGCTAAATTTGCTGAAATTACTGGTATTGATGCAGCTGAGTTTGATAAGTCGCTTAACTCAATCACTCCGAAAGACATGGTGGACAGTGAGGTTATGGGGTATGTCAATGATTTTGCAGGCAAAGGCATAGCCCAGGTGATCGCTAGCGATAACTATGATATATGGGATGAGTTTTTCTTGCCTCAGTACGCTAGCGAGCTCACCATATTCACGGGATTTCATTCGCCAACCGATTTCAGGATAATGACGCTCGATCAACACGCAGAGTTTCTGAAGAGCATAGCGGCCAGTTATCAGATTGATCTTTCAAAAACTATACTTATTGATGATAACTCCGAGCTTACAAGTCTATTCAGCAAACTAGGCGGCAGGGTTATAAATCACACAGATAGACAGGATTTGCTTTCCCAGCTTAAAAACTTGGCATAGAGGCCTAAAATAGTTATATTGATCTATGGGCACTAGCTTTAAATTTTTAGGTCGTTGGGTTATTGGGATTGTGAGTGTAGCGTTATTTTTGGTAGGGATTATCATTATCAACCATTTGAACCAAAAGGAGCCCAGAGTATTGCAGGCTGATGATGTACAGGTCGAAGCCTTGGTAGGGAGCTGTATTGTGGAATTGACAGTTTATCCCGAAAAGAGAATCCCCCTGGCTGGAAACTGGGGGACCGACCTGACAGTGGACATCTATGACGCGGGAGATGTGTATTTGGATTCCTATACCACCACCAGTAACGCGCTGGGAGTTGCTACAGAGGATGTTTGCGCTCAGGGTGTTTACCTATCGACAGGAGTATACAATTTCTACATCAGAGGATTTTCGCATTTGCGCAAGAGATACGCAGGCTACAACGCTTTTGCTACCCCGATTTCAAATGTAGATGTTACCGCGGATGGGCCGATGCTAGCAGGAGAGACAAGCGTAGTCTATGACAACTATGTCAATTCCCTCGATATCAGCACTCAAATCAACGCCCTTTATAGCGGCTCAATTAAAAATGACCTAAATAGAGACTCCAAAGTTAATTCACTAGACCTATCAAATACCATAACTAACTTCTTTACTGCAGGCGAATAATGTCAAAGGGTAGATTAGAAATATTGTTTACGTCAGTGGCGGTCTCTCTCTTGCTAGGATTGACACTTGCGGGTGATATCCGGGCGGCCACTGTCGACATGAGCCCCGCAAATGCCAGTTTTGAGAGAGGCTGCGTGCGCTCAATTGCGGTCGAAATCGATGCTACTGCCCAAAGTTCAAACGCTGCAGATATTGAGATCACTTTTGACCCCTCACAAGTCACTATCATCGACTCTAATCCGTCTGTCCCTGGCGTTCAGGTCACACCTGGTAGCGCCTACGAGACTTATTTTTATAACCAGGTCAATCAAGGCGCGGGAGTTATCAGAGTGGCAGCAGGTTCATTCGTAGGTACGCTTACTAGCAGGAGGTTGTTTGCTACTATCGAATTCACTAGCCCTCCGAGCGCTACTGCTACGGCCTTTAATATAGACTTCGACGGCGTGGGGGTAACTCTAGATAGTAATGTCGCCGACGCGGCGACCAGCCAAGATTTACTCAGCGGCGTCACCAATGGTAGTTATACTTTTGTTTCTGGCCCTTGCAGCGCAGATACTCAAGGGCCAAATATCGTTTTTGTAAGCCCTACTAGTGGCCAAACTGGGGTGGCTCCAAACTCCCAAGTTACTATCAGGGTCACCGACAATCAATCGGGCGTAGATTTAAGCTCGCTGGCTTTTGTGATTAATGGCATTACCTATACAATCGCCAGCCCAGAGCTCAGTTATACCGGCAGTAGCCTCAACTACCTCTTTACTATTACCCCTAGCGTACCTTTCCCAGTAGGAGCCGCCTCTACAATTGCGGTTCAAGCTAGCGATGTAGCTGGTAATGCTAGTACCGCTCAAATAATTTTTAACCAGCCCACGCCTCCCCCAGCAGACGTGCAACCGCCACAAATTCAATTCATCAGCCCGACGGCATTTCAGCCCACTTTCCCAGCCAATGGACCACTTAGTTTTAGATTGACGGATAACCAATCTGGCGTAGATCTGAATTCACTAGTTATCAACCTGAACGGAGTGGAGTACAATAGCAGTAGCCCGCAGCTGACCTGGACTGGCGGCCCACTAGACTACGTATTTACCCTAACCCCATCATCGCCTCTTCCCACTGATACCTATTCCACCCTCCGTGTGACAGTACGTGACAACAGCGGCAATAGCAATAGTGATTATGTGGTATTTAATTTTGTGGTAGGGCCTGGTACCCCCCAAGAATGCGATCCCAATGAAGAACCAGAGAACTGCTTTGGCGAAACAATCTCGTCAGGCGATGTAATTACAGTACTTAGGGACTTTTTCAGGAATAACAACAACATCGACATATTCGCTGGTACGATTTTGGAAGGCACCTTTATAGATAGTCTGTTTAATGAAATAGGAATTGGAGGTATCTTGGCTCTCTTACTCGGTGCTTTGTTAGGGTTAAATCTACTTAGTTTATTGTCATTCGTAAACGCACCGGGTTTGCTGCTAAATATATTCGGATTTTACGTATTGAGGCAGAGAAATAAGCCGTGGGGAATAGTCTTTGACGCCTATACTGGCAAGCCAATTGAATTTGCGGTATGTAGGCTTTATGTGTCCGGCACTACCACAGTTATCAACCAGACGGTGACAGATCTAGAAGGACGCTACGGTTTTATCATTTCGCCGGGTGCATACAGGCTTGAGATTACTCAATCAGGCTATGTCACACATAAAGAGGAAATAAGTATCAACAAGAATCAAGTAGCTAGAGTCGCGGATGTTATGCTTTATAGTGAGGAATTGAGAGCTGTAAAAAATGGCGCCAACTTAATCAAATCCATAATTGACTTCATTAAAGCCACCTACCGCAGAGCATTGCCATTCATTTTCAGCTTAGGAATTGGTATGTCAGTGATAAGTCTTATACTGGTGCCAAACCTATTTAACCTAGTGATTGTATCTTTGTACATACTGACATTAGGTCTCTACCTATTACCTAAATTGACTGGTAGAGATAACAAGTACGCAGCTGTAATAGACTCGGTTAGCGGCCTTAGAGTTCCCTATGCCGTGGTAAAAATATTCAACACCGAAAGTTGGGAAATGGTAGATACTCAATCTACCAATTACAACGGCAAGTTTGATTTTTGGGTAGAGCCGGGTGAATACGCAATGCTGGTGGCTAAGAGATCTTACAAATTCCCTTCAGTAAAGAACAACTATCCTTTAGCCGAGAGTAAGTACTCAGCCTTGATAATGGTGAAGCTGACAAAAGGTAGAAACAATATCGAGGTGTTCGTCGATCCAATTGACGCAGCTGGCTCATCAGCGGCCAGCGACAGACAAGAACAGTTTAGTGAAGGTAAGAACTTAGAATCCCCGTTTAGTTAAAAGTTGTGACTTAGTAAGGGATGGTGCCTCTGGGGTTTACTCTACATCTATAACAACCGTATACATCTTGATTATTTATGGTCATAGACAAATGTAAATGTGGTCCAAAGCATCTACCGGTACAACCTGACTGCATAATCTTTTGGCCTGCAGACACTTGTTGACCTACAGATACCCCGATGACGCCATTGCCATGGCCATAGATAGTGCTATAGCCACCCGCATGTTTAATCACTACACAATATCCAAGGTCGTTACATTGTCCCGTACGGGCTACAACACCTGCACCAGCTGCTACTATCCAACAACCTGGGTTGGTGGCTAGATCGACACCTGTGTGGTAAGTAGAATAACCTCTGCTATATGAGTAACTACATAGCTGCATCGGGTTTACAAACGTCCCAGGTGCAACCGAAGGCAGGTTTTGGCTACCTGGATTTACAGTAGTGCCGCTGCCAGGTCTAGTTACAGGTCTGGCCACGACAGGCTTAGGTAGAGGTATCGATGCGTCGTATAGAATCACAGTACTACCCGGGATAAGCTTGCCATCTGCATCAATGGCTATAGCGTTTAGTTCTAGAAAAGTCAGTTTATCGGCATCCTTATCCTTAAGCTGTACTTTGGCTAGGACACTATCAACAGTATCGCCGCCCTTGACTGAGTAAAGAACGCCGTCTACTTTAGGTATTTTGATAACTTGGCCCACAGAAAGTGTGTCACGTCCAGCAGGTATTCCATTCGCCCAGCGGATAGTATTTTCATTTATAGCGTTATCCTGTGCGATCTTGGCTAGACTGTCGCCGGATTTAACTGTGTAATTCGCATAAATTCCATCGCTCTCCTCGTCGAGCTGCTCCAAAGGGAATAGTGAACCCTGCTGTGAAACCACATCACTATCTACAATGATGCGATCGCTGACCCTGATATTTCTAAGGCTATCTCTTTGAGAGGAAGCGATTCTAGCGTCAAAACCAGAGTACAGAGCTCCGAAAGTTATTAGAATTACTATAATGTGGAAGCTAGACTTATAAAATGAGGTCCTACCCCAATACATATTTCTAACAATAAGGGATTTGAGCTCAATAAAGATGTCGGAAAACAGCTGTGAAAACAGGGCAGCAAATACTCTAAACTGTCTAATTCGTATAGACATATAACTAGAAACAAGGTCCACAATTCCCAGATTATAGCCGGCATTTACTTTAATCGCTCCATCATCACTTCTAATCCTACGAGCTGGCGTATTGTCATAGTCGGGTTGGTTTTGATAGCTGAAGCCACCTATTCGGTATTTCTTAGACATTATAGTTCCGCTAATTTAGACAGGACTTATCTGCGGTGTCGAGGCAGTTTCCATCGGGTTTTAGAACGACGGCTTTTTTAATACTGGCAATTTGTTTTGTTGTAGTATCAAGCGCGCTAATAAATAGTTTAGCATTACTGCCGCTGAACTCTCTGCATAGCTCGAGTCTTAAAATAGAGTTTGTGATATTGAACTTGTAAGTCACATTGCGATCACAAGTTGAAGAACCTGTAAATGCCCAGGTGGACGTGAGGCCGGCAGCTTTTTCGTCAGCATTTGGACCAGCGACTACCTGTGAAATACCGAAGCTAAGTAGATTACTACTAGGTTTATCTCTCAGCACTGGGTTTAGTATACCCGAACTGTCTGATGCCTTAGGGAAATATACGTGTATTTTGGTTGAGTCCTCAGGGGCTTTGTAGTCTGCAGTAGCTGCTGGAGGTTCAGGTGTTGGGGTAGTGGGCGTTATGGGTTGCGGAGCAACTGGCTCTGGTTCTACTGGGGTTGGATTTGCTGGTGTAGGGTCTGGTTCGTTATCTTCAGGATTAGCGACAACTGGAGGAGGTGTAACTGCGGCTGGTTGTGGCTTGTTGTTATTAGTGAGTAATACCACCATGCCGCCTAATCCAAGAATCACTAAAGCTACCGCTGAGACAATCAATATGAGCTGATTTCTACTTTGGCTTTTCTGTTCTTTTATAAACAATCTTTCGTCCATAGTTGGTTAACTGACAAGTTATAATATAATCATATATTATCTCTGTAGTTAGTCAATGCTAACAGTCAATAGATTCTACCATGGAATTGGATATAAATGAGTTAGTAAAAATCGGTCAATTAGAACAATACAGCGGCAAGAAAGTCGCAGTCGGTTTATCCGGAGGCGTTGATAGTGCCATCAGCGCTTATCTTCTCAAGCGCGCAGGTGCAGAAGTGAAGGGCGTGTTTATGAAGAATTGGGCCGGTGAAGCTGGACTTGATGGTAGCTGCCCCTGGGAAGAGGATTTGCGCTCTGCTGCTGAAGTGGCTGACTTCTTGCGTATTGAGGTCGAGAGCGTCAACTTTGAGAAAGAGTACAAGAAGTACGTGCTAGATAATTTTTTTGCCGAATATGAAGCCGGCAGGACCCCAAATCCAGATATCCTGTGCAATTCAGAAATTAAATTTAAGGCATTTCTAGATTATGTGGTGGCAGAAGGGTTTGACTATGTAGCAACTGGGCACTACGCTAAGGTAGAGAGGCTTAGTTTGCAGCCGTCAGCGATCGCTAAGGAGATCGAAGGATATTTTCTAACTAGGCCAAAGGACAGGGTTAAGGACCAGACATACTTTCTGTCAGCTTTAGATCAGTCTCAATTGTCTAGGTCAGTGTTTCCACTGGCCAACTACGAGAAATCACAGGTGCGCGCGCTCGCCAGTTTTGTGGGCCTTCCAAATGCAGCTAGGCCCGATAGTCAAGGCATCTGCTTCGTAGGAGACATCGATGTCAGGCAGTTCTTGGCAAATCACCTAAAGCCTGAACAGGGCCAGATTATCGATATCGATAGCGGTAAAGTGGTGGGCTCTCATAATGGTATGTCTCTCTATACTATTGGCCAGCGTGAAGGGCTAGGTCTGGGGGGATTTGCAGTCCCTTATTATGTGGTAGCAAAGTCCGCAAACGAAAATGCCGTGTACGTAGGAACTGGCAGAAACCATCCACTGCTAAACAAGACACAAGTGAGGTTTTCAGATTTAACCTGGCAGCACCCAGATTTGGCAAAGCTGAATACTCAGGAATTAAACTCTCTGGGTTTATCTGCAGCTGTTAGGTATAGACAGAAACCTGCTCCGGGCAGCCTGGCCGAACCACTAGCAGAGCAACGAGAACAAGGATTAGGCCAGTTTGAGTTTATCTCTGCACAATGGGCCATAGCCCCAGGACAGAGTATTGTGTTTTCAACTTCAGATGGAGTGACGATTGGGAGGGCGATAATCAGCTGATTAGCCCCTGAATCTCATTGAAATAGCCTTGCCAGCTTTCTTTGAGTGTTTCTTTTTTGCGACTTTCCTTGCTTTGTTCATCCGCACGAATGTAATATGTTATTAATCTAATTATAGCAGTATTTACAATGATTGTTCTACAAATTTTGAAATTACTGTTTGGTTGGTTGTTTATACTTGGAATCGCTGCGCTGATCACCGGGGATATTCGCAAAGGTTATCTTTTGGCGCTAGGGCTTTACAGCTTGTTTACTCTACTTTCTTCAGGCTATGCAATTATCACTTCCGCCAGGCCCAGTAAGTCGATTAAATTTGTGGCAGTATCAGTTAGAGCAGTTATCGCGGTGGTGAGCCTGGTCTTTTATTGGACTATATATTTGATAATCTGGAAAGGGGATATAAGTTTATAATAGTTATCTGCTATATTATTATTACTAGTTAAACTATTATTAACTTAATCAATATGGATACTAATCAAGTAAACCCTACAGCTGCAACTACACCGATCAAAACCATCGTTCCTGAAAAGGCTACTATTCTTTTAGCGGAAGATGAAGAGGACGCCAGACTGATTTACATCGATATCATTAAAGATAACGGTCTCAATATTGAGGGGGCTAAGAACGGGCAGTCTACTTTAGATATGTTGGCAACTAAAAAATACGATTTGCTGCTTTTAGACATAATCATGCCTGATATCGATGGCATCAGTGTTCTTGCAGACATCAAAGCTGAACCTGAAAAGTACGGAAATCCAATTGTAGTCATGTTGACCAACATCGGTGGCGATTTGGCAATTGAGAAGGCACTAGCAATTGGGGCTGATGGTTATATGCTTAAATCAGAGACTGATCCACAAGAACTGACCAAAACCATCCGTAGATATCTAGAGGGTGAGAGGCATGTTAGACCGCAAAATAACGTAACCGGCAATTTCTCTCCTAGGCTTTAGGTCGCTTATCAGTCGTATTTTCTATCAAGTCCTACTACTACTGCTAAGGGAACATCGATACTAGCTGGGTCGAACCCGCCTAGTGTATAGTTTACGCCGTCAAATGACAGCACAGTCTGCCCGACTTTCGGCTCTATGCGATCGGTTAGAAATATGACGTCGCCATCTCTTATATCGCTTTGGGGAAGTATCGTCATGTCGCTGACTTTCAAGGCAAATAGTTCTGGGTACTTCTCGGTATAGCTTATTTTGGCTTCTACAAACTTATCCGTATCCCTTAAATCATCCTCAATCCCTTTCCCAGAAAGTTTCTCTATAATTCTGACGACATTTCTAATGGCGCTGCTATAGGTAACTGCAGATTCTTTGAGTTTATTGACGATATTTTCAATAGTGAAACTCTCGTTATTCTCCTTTGTAGAAGAGATGAAGAAGTTTATGGGCTTGTCTAGCACCTCCCCCAGTTTGCGCAAGTGCTTCAATGAGCTGGTGCGCCCATTTTCATATCTACTGATCATTTCCCAAGTGACGCCTATTTTATTTGCTACCTCCTCTTGGGATAATCCAGACTCGAGGCGTGCCTTTTTGATTTGTAGTCCAATTTCTTTGTCTTTCATGTCTACTAAGATAGTACTCAATATAAGATGTCCCATAGAATAGAATTTTAATAATTATTTTATGAATTAAATTCTATAATTATGTTATACACTATATACAAAATATTCAAGTTTATTTAATTTTTTACTATATTCGCGGTGGAGAAAACAAATAATAAGTCAGTTGGGCAACTGGTTACTATTGGCATAACAGAGTATAAGAGGATATTCGATTATTGCTTGGCTAGTGCCACCATTGCACATGAGATATTGCAAAATGTAGAATTGATCATGAAGTTGGGTCAGGAAGCGACCGAGGACGAAGCAGACCACATTCTAGCACTCGCCACTAAACTGAATAGTACGAGCTTGGAACTACTTGATTTTGTAAGTTTTGTAGTCAGTATGCGCAGGAAAGCATAAATTAGCTTTAACTTTCCAAATTTTTTGCTATAATCATCTCACCTCTGGAAATTCTCCAGCTATATTAATTGTTTTTTTATATAAACCATGGCCGCTAAAAGCCAGCAGACAATCACTGATCTTAAATTCTACCGTAACATCGGTATCATCGCTCACGTAGATGCAGGTAAAACTACAACTACCGAGAGAATACTTTTCTATACAGGTAAAAAGCATAAGTTAGGTGAGGTGCATGAGGGTGAAGCAGAGATGGACTTTATGGATCAGGAGCGTGAGAGAGGTATCACTATTCAGTCAGCAGCAACTACAGCCGCATGGAAATTAGACGATGTGATCTACAAGATCAATATTATTGACACTCCAGGCCACGTGGACTTTACAGCAGAAGTTGAGAGGTCACTTCGAGTACTTGACGGAGCTGTGACTGTGTTTGACGGCAAGATGGGAGTAGAGCCACAGTCTTCAAAGGTATGGTTCCAGTCCGAGAAGTACAGAGTACCAAGACTTTGCTATGTAAATAAACTAGACGCTACTGGCGCTGACTTCTATATGTCATTGGAGTCTATTCAAAGAGAGCTCAGTGAGAATGCTTTTGCGATTCAGTTGCCAATTGGAGCAGAGTCTGATTTCACCGGTATTATCGATCTAGTCACAATGAAAGCACATATGTACATGGATGATAAAGGTACAGATGTTCGAATTGTAGAGATTCCAGCTGACATGAAAGCTAAAGCGGAGGACTTCAGAGATAAACTACTCGATGCAGTAGGTACTTTTGACGACGACCTAGCCATGAAATACCTCGACGGTGCAGAAATCTCAGTAGAAGAACTAAGAGCTGCTATCCGTAAGGGTGTGATTGTAAATAAGATCTTCCCAGTTATGGCTGGATCTTCACTTGCAAACAAAGGTGTACAGCTGATGCTTGATAATATTTGTAGATACCTCCCAACACCTCTTGACCTACCTGCTATCGTAGCTATGAATCCTAGCACAAAGCTAGAAGAGGAAAGACATGCAAATGTAACAGAACCAATGTCAGGATTAGTGTTCAAAATTGCTATGGACCCACACGTCGGATCTTTGGCATTCGTTAGACTATATTCTGGCAGCATTACTTCTGGTACATACGTCTACAACTCAGCAATCGGCAAGAAAGAAAGAGTCGGTAGATTGATCCTGATGCATGCCAACCACCGCGAAGAGATCGACAGAGCCTCAGCTGGGGATATCGTCGCTATCGTAGGCTTCAAAGATAGTTTCACCGGTAATACAATCTGTGATGAGAATAAGCCAATTTTGCTAGAAAGTATTGACTTCCCAGATCCAGTTGTTCAATACGCTATAGAGCCAAAGACCAAGAGCGACCAGGAAAAAATGGGCGAGGTTCTTAGAAAACTTATCCAAGAGGATCCAACTTTCCAGGCTAAGACTGATGTAGAGACTGGACAAACTATCATTTCAGGAATGGGTGAGCTGCACTTGGAGATTAAGGTCGACATCATGAAGAGAGACTATGGTATTGAAGTAGTCACTGGAAAGCCACAAGTAGCATACAGAGAGACTATTGAAGCACCTGCTACCGAGCATAGAGAGCTGCTTAAGAAGCAAACTGGAGGTTCAGGACAATTTGCAGATGTCTCATTCATTCTCGAGCCAAGAGCCAGAGGAGAAGGTTATGAGTTTGTGGACGAAGTCAAAGGCGGATCGATTCCAAGAGAGTTTATTCCTTCTGTTGACAAAGGCGTTCAGAACGCACTTAAGACAGGTGTGTTGGGAGGCTTCCCAGTTGTCGATGTAAGGGTTAGATTGGTTGATGGAAGCTACCATGACGTAGACTCCAATACCGATACATTTAGAATCTGTGCAACTAGGGGTTTCAAAGAGGCGATGAAGAAAGCCAAACCAATTCTGCTAGAACCTATTATGAAAGTAGTAGTTGCAACTCCTCCAGACTATGCTGGAGACGTAACTGGCGCACTCTCGGCTAAGAGGGCACAGATCAGAGGTATGAACAGCAGGGGCAAAATGCAAGAGATCGAAGCTGAAGTTCCAATTGGAAATATGTTCGGTTGGATCAACGATTTGAGGTCTATGACCAAAGGTAAGGCAAATAGTGTGATGGAATTTAGTCACTACCAGAAAGTACCAGATGGGTTAGTTCAGAATTTACTTGGTGACAAGTAAATTCTCGCTAAATGTGTTGTCTTTTTTGAGGCAATTTGGTATAACTGTTTGACACTTTGTAAACTAATTAATTAATTTATTTATTTGTATATAATTATGGCAGGTACATACGACAGAAAAAAACCTCATGTAAACATCGGTACCCTTGGTCACGTTGACCACGGTAAGACTACTACTTTGAGAGCTGTATTAAGTGTTTTTGGTGGAGATGAGAAAGATAAATGGATCGACAAGCTAGACAAATCACCAGAATCTAGAGCAAAAGCAATCACTATCTCAGTTGCTCACGTAGAAGCTGAGACTGACAACAGACATTACGCAATTGTTGACTGTCCAGGTCACAAGGACTACATCAAGAATATGATCACTGGTGCAGCTCAAATGGACGGTGCAGTTCTTATTGTATCTGCTTCTGATGGTCCAATGCCTCAGACCAAAGAGCATGTTTTACTCGCTAAACAGGTAGGTGTAAAGCACTTTGTTGTCTACATCAATATGTTTGAAGATATGGATGCTGACCTAGTCGACCTAGTTGAGGAAGAGATCAGAGAGCTTCTTACTAAGAATGGTTATGCAGGCGATAAGATTACTGTTGTTAGAGGTAACTCATTGAAAGCTTTCCAAGGTGATGCAGAGCATGTAGAGAATATCAAAAAGCTTATGGCTGCAGTTGATGCTGATATTCCTCTTCCAGAAAGACCTATCGATAAGCCATTCTTGATGCCTGTTGAGGACGTATTCTCTATCGAAGGTAGAGGTACAGTTGCTACTGGTAGAATCGAGAGCGGAGTTGTGAGGGTTGGCGACGAAGTCGAGCAAATCGGTCTTACCGAGGATGTAAAGAATGTCACTATCACTGGAGTTGAGATGTTCAACAAAGCGATGCAAGACGGACAGGCTGGAGATAATGTAGGACTTCTAATCAGAGGCCTTAAGAGAGAAGATATCGAAAGAGGTCAGGTTCTATCTGCAAAGGGTGCTATCAAGCCTCATACTGAGTTTGAAGCTGAGGTTTATATCCTTTCAAAGGAAGAGGGCGGAAGACACACAGCTTTCTTTAACGGTTACAGACCACAGTTCTATATGAGAACCACTGACGTTACTGGTGAAGTTACTATGAAGCCTGGTACTGAGATGGTAATGCCTGGCGATAATGTAGAGGTTATTGTAAAGCTCACCAAACAAGTAGCTATCGACGAGAAGATGAGATTTGCTATTAGAGAAGGTGGTAGAACAGTCGGTTCAGGAATCGTTACTAAGATATTGAAGTAAGTATGGTAAAATAGAGGCTAGTAAAAGCTAGCCTCTATTTTTAAGTGTTTTGGTGCTGCCCCTTTATTTTTGTTTATTTGAGAATGCAGCAGAAGCTAAGAATTAAAATTAAAAGTTACGATTCTAAACTCGTTGAGAAAGTTACCGAGCAGATCGTAGGTACAGTTGTAAGAACTGGTGCTATGATTGCCGGACCAATTCCACTACCAACTCAGAAGAAGAGATGGACGGTGTTGAACTCTCCTCACGTTGATGGCAAGTCTAAAGAGCATTATCAATTGAACACACATAAAAGACTGATAGAGATTATTAACCACAATGCCAGGACTATAGATGCCCTTACAAGGCTACAGTTAGCTGCTGGAGTAGCAATTGAAATCAAATAATTACCATGAAAGCAATTATAGGTCAAAAACAAGAAATGACTCAGGTATTTGGCAAGGACAACCAGCTAATACCAGTCACTATCATAGATATCTCTGGTAATGTTCTACTAGATAATAGGACCAATGATAAAGATGGTTATGAAGCAGTAGTTCTAGGCAAGGGAAAAAAGAAGAACTCAAACAAGGCCGAACAAGGTAAGTACAAGGAATTAGGTTATGTTCCTGAATACATCACCGAAGTTAGAAGTGCAGAGGCTTTTGTAGCTCCTGAAGGCGAGACTGTCTCTGATATTTCTGGAAAGATTGCAGTCGTAACTGGAATTACTAAGGGCAGAGGTTTCCAAGGTGTTATGACTAGATGGAACTTTAAGGGTACAAAGCAAACCCACGGACAGTCAGATAGAATGAGAGCTCCTGGATCAATTGGATCTGGAACTACACCTGGAAGAGTATACAAAGGAAAGAAAATGGCTGGTAGAGTTGGAGGCACAGTTGTCACTACTCCAAACCTCGAAGTCGTCAAGCATTTAGTCGAAGAGAATATCTTGTTAATTAAGGGAGCTGTACCAGGTAGCAGAGGCAGTCATGTCATTATCAAATTCAACGCATAAAATGGAAATAAAACTATTAGAAAAAGGGAAATCTGAATCACTAGAGCTCAAAGGTGCTGAGTGGGTTTCTGCCCCAAACCAAAAGACTCTTGCAAAGTACATCAGAGTATTCTTATCCAATCAAAGACAGAACAACGCTCATACCAAAGATAGATCAGAAGTTTCTGGAGGAGGTAGAAAGCCATGGAAGCAAAAAGGAACTGGTAGAGCTAGGCACGGTTCTTCAAGATCTCCAATCTGGACTGGTGGAGGAGTTACTTTTGGACCTACAAATGCCAAAAACTTTAAACTAAAGATCAATAAGAAAGAGAAAGAAGTTGCTTACATTACTTCTCTAGACAAGCATGTGCAGAATGGAAATCTCACCGTTGCTGCTATTCCTGAAATGAAGACTACCAAAGAAGCCGTAGAGTTTTTGAACAAGTATAAAATGGAGACAGTAACTGTCTTGACTTCTGATACAAACAAACAGAAGCTTTTCAGAAACATCTCTAGAGTCACTGTCGAAAACTTGATGGACACATCTGCTTACGATATCTCAAAAGCCAGAGTAGTACTTTTTGATATGGCAGATTGGGAGCAAATTAAGACTAGATACATTATTACTAAATAGCATGAGCAAAGACATTGTAGCCCCTTTACTTTCAGAGAAGTCACTAGGACAAGTAGAGAATTTTAATATCTATACTTTCTTTGCACTTGCAGGACAGACCAAATTGGATAGTTTTATGGTCAGATCTTTTGTAGAGACTAAGTACAAGGTCAAGGTAGTGTCAGTTAATTCTCAGAAAAGGCTAGGAAAAACTAAAAGATTTGGCGCCAAGAGAAACGAGGTAAAGCGAAGAGATGCAAGCATATTCTTTGTTAAACTAGCGAAAAATGATAAAATCAGTGAGTTCAAATTAGATACTAACGATATAAAAGAAAACTAAAATGCCTTTAATTAAACTGAAACCAACAACAGCATCAAGACGTGGCACTAAGCTGATTAAGTTCTCTCTAAAAGAGCATATCGGTGAGGGTACCACTGCAGGTGATATTGCCTTAGCTAAAAAGCTATCGGGTAGAAGAATAAAAGGTATTGTTACTAACAACAACTACAAAGCTGGAAAGAACTTTAGAGGAGTCATTACTACTAGACACAAGGGTGGTCAGGTAAAAAGACTTTATAGAGTTATTGATACTACCCGCAGCAAGAGAGACATGTCAGCGAAGGTAGTAAATGTTGAGTACGATCCAAATAGATCAGCTAATATCGCTTTGCTTAAGTATGCAGATGGCGAGTTTAGCTACATCATTTCTCCTGAAGGTTTGAAAATAGGTGACGTGATTATGGCATCTGCAAACCTGACAGAAGTGAAAATCGGGAATGCTCACCCATTGTCAGCAATCCCTGCAGCAACTTTTGTACACAATGTAGAGTTGGTACCTGGTAAAGGTGGAGTCCTTGCTAGAGGAGCCGGTACTGGAGTTCAAATCCAAGGTTTAGCAGGTAAAGGGTACGTTCAGCTTAAGCTGCCAAGCGGTGAGATTCGCTTAGTAAATGAAGAATGTTATGCTACAATTGGTATCGTTGGCAACATCGACCATGGAAACCAAAACTTCGGTAAAGCAGGTCGAATGAGAAGAAAGGGAATCAGGCCTACAGTCAGAGGAGTAGCTCAATCCTACAAGCATCCACATGCTGGAGGTCAGGGTAAGAGCGGAAGACACGGTACTGGTGGTCCTTCCAAAGATCCATGGGGTAACAAACGTGGTAAGATTACTAGAAAGAATAAGCAGACCAACAAATTTATTATCGCTAGAAAGACAAGTAACCTAAGACCTAAGAATAAACCTTACAAAACAATAGTTTAATATGGGAAGATCAACCAAAAAAGGTCCATACATCGACTCTAAATTAATTGAGAAGATTTTAAAGGCCAGAAACGAAAACAATAGGAATGCCATAAAGACTTGGGCAAGAGCTTCGGTCATCACACCAGAGATGGTTGGTGCTAGCTTAGCAGTTCACAATGGCAAAGACTTTATCAATGTTTTCATAACTGAGTCTATGGTAGGTCACAAGGTTGGAGAGTTTGCCTTAACTAGAAAGTTCAATGGTCATAGTAAGAAAGGAAAGATTGCTAAGGCTACTGGTACTACAGGTAGAGCTACAGATTAATAACTATATTATATGGATAACTACACAGCAAAAATTAGTAACCTGAGAATGTCGCCACAAAAGGTAGGCTTGGTGATTGATATGGTTAGAGGCAAAAGTGCCAAGCAGGCTATCGATATACTCGAGCATACAAATAAATATGCAGCCAAGCCTGTTCAGAAACTAATCACAGCAGCTCTAGCCAATGCCAGCCACAATTTCTCGGCTGCAGTAAACGATCTAGTGGTAAAAGAGATCTTTGTAAGTCCAGCCACAATGTTGAAAAGAGGTAAAGCTGTATCCAGAGGAAGATTCTTCAAGATATTAAAGAGAGGCAGTAATCTCACAGTTAAATTATCCGTAGCCACAAAGAATTAATGGGACAAAAGATTCATCCAAATGCAATTAGATTAGGAGTAAATAAGCCTTGGAAAGCCAATTGGTTTGCTAAGAAAGGTGAATTTGCCGAGAATCTAAGAAAAGACACAGAGATCAGAGCTTTTCTATTCGAGAAGCTAAGAGCAGCTGGACTTGATTCAGTTGTGATCAAGAGGTACTCAAATAGACTAGAACTACATATTCATGTTGCCAGACCTGGAGTTGTTATCGGAAGAGGTGGTAGCGGAATCGAGCAGGTGAAAAAATCTTTGATGCAGAAGTATGGCACAAACATTGAGCTTAAGGTATATGAGGTCAAGAGACCTGAAGTATCAGCTAGTTTAATCGCCGATAACATCGTAAATCAGCTTGAGCGTAGAATTGTGCCTAAATTCATTTGCCAGAGAGTAATCGAATCTGCCAAAGCAACCAACACTATCAAAGGTATTAGAATTTGGGTTTCGGGTAGAATCAAGGGCGCAGAAATTGCTAGAACAGAGAAATTCCAATGGGGTACTGTTCCACTACAAACTATCAGAGCAAATGTTGAATACGCATACTTGACTGCGCAGGTTCCTAATGCAGGTAAGCACGGTATCAAGGTTTGGATATTCACAGGAGAAAAATTTAGCTACGATCTTAACGACTAGAAGACATGTTACAACCAAAGAGAACAAAATTTAGAAAAGCATTTCGCGGCCGAATGAAGGGGAAAGCAAAGGGCGGTAGC
>CALFHW010000195.1 GCA_937876695.1 uncultured bacterium | reverse complement strand
TAGCTCAGCTGGGAGAGCACCTGCTTTGCAAGCAGGGGGTCATCGGTTCGATCCCGATAGGCTCCACCAGTCGTATCCAGATATGAAGACAACAGTTTCCGCCTTCGGGCGGATTTTGGCAGGGTTTCGACCTTGCCCATCGGCACTTTGACATTGTGAATGGGTTTTTCAATCGATGCCGCGCTGGTTCGATTGACTACGGGAAGGCGGTTTACCGCAGGCCCGGGTCAAGAGGATCAACGCATTGATTAATACTGGCTGAGATGAAAACAATCATCCGCACGACGGACGGCACGCCTTCAGGCTTGTCGTTGGTGGTGTGGACTCTCAAGCGTGAGGTAAGGGCATTTGGTGAATGCCTTGGCATGCAGAGGCGATGAAGGACGTGGCACGCTGCGATAAGCGTCGGGGAGCTGTGAGCAAGCTTTGATCCGACGATTTCCGAATGGGGAAACCCACCCTCACCATTTAATTTCGCTGCCGACTTGTCGGCATCGAAGGTTAAATGGGAAGGGTATCACCGAAGTGAATAAAATAGCTTTGGTGAAGCGAACCCGGGGAACTGAAACATCTCAGTACCCGGAGGAAAGGACATCAACAGAGACTCCCGTAGTAGTGGCGAGCGAACCGGGACCAGGCCAATGCCTTTGATTCAACTAGCAGAAGCTTCTGGAAAGGAGCGCCATAGTGGGTGACAGCCCCGTATGCGAAAGTGATGTCAAAGGATTTGAGTAGGGCGGGACACGTGAAATCCTGTCTGAACGTAGGGGGACCACCCTCTAAGCCTAAGTACTCCTGCATGACCGATAGTGAACTAGTACCGTGAGGGAAAGGTGAAAAGCACCCCGATGAGGGGAGTGAAACAGTACCTGAAACCGAATGCCTACAAGCAGTAGGAGGGCCCTTGAGGCCTGACTGCGTACCTCTTGCATAATGGGTCAGTGACTTAGTGTATCAAGCAAGCTTAAGCCGATAGGTGTAGGCGCAGCGAAAGCGAGTCTGAATAGGGCGAATGAGTTTGATGCATTAGACCCGAAACCCGGTGATCTAGGCATGACCAGGCTGAAGGTGCGGTAACACGCACTGGAGGGCCGAACCGTTCAATGTTGAAAAATTGTCGGATGAGTTGTGTTTAGGGGTGAAAGGCCAATCAAACCGGGAAATAGCTGGTTCTCCGCGAAATCTATTGAGGTAGAGCGTCGGATGAATACCTTGGGGGGTAGAGCACTGGATGGATGCGGGGGTCGCGAGATCTACCAATTCTAACCAAACTCCGAATACCCAAGAGTAATATCCGGCAGACAGACGGCGGGTGCTAAGGTCCGTCGTCAAAAGGGAAACAGCCCTGACCTACAGCTAAGGTCCCCAAGTCACGTCTAAGTGGGAAAGCATGTGGGAATCCCAAAACAACCAGGAGGTTGGCTTAGAAGCAGCCATCCTTTAAAGAAAGCGTAACAGCTCACTGGTCTAAATAAGGGTTTCTGCGCCGAAAATGTATCGGGAGTAAAGTCATCTACCGAAGCTTAGGGTGCAGTCCGCAAGGGCTGCGCGGTAGCGGAACGTTCCGTAAGTCTGTGAAGGTAGACCCGTGAGGGCTGCTGGAGATATCGGAAGTGCGAATGCTGACATGAGTAACGATAAACAGTGTGAGAAACACTGTCGCCGAAAGACC
>CALFHW010000194.1 GCA_937876695.1 uncultured bacterium | reverse complement strand
TCAATACTCTCTGCCACAAATTTACTTCTATTTGGCGAAGCCTTGAGAATCTGTGCTAGTCTCAGAGGGATGCTGAAAGACATAGTTACAGTGCTGTTCGACCCTGCTAGCCCTTGGGTTTTGTGTAACATTATTGTCTGATTAACAATTTAATTAATAATTTGTTTATTAATACAAATAATAATACATGTACTACAAACTGTCAAACTAATACCTACTAGCATTACACAAGAAAAGGGAGCCTTGCGGCTCCCTTTCTGGTTTTGCTTTGTTAAGCTAAGCTCTAACCCTTACTTACCTGGGTCGAAGCTCTGGCCTCCACCTGATTCTACTCTGATGAAGTAACCTCGTTTATCTACTATGTTGAAGTTATTACCAAAGATAGTGTCATCCTTTGAGATCACCGATTGGTAGGTTCCTCCTTCGAACTGCGAGATAGTATCAGCTGTAAAACCTTGAGACTGGGCTTTAGTTAACACTGCCTCTGAGTTTAGATTCTGGCCTGGCGCCATCAATCCAACTAGATTCCAACCTTGGTTTAGTTTGACTGGAACGCTACTTTCGAATCTATTTCCTGAGAAAGTAACCTCAGTTGCGCTACCTTGGTTGAAGACAAACAGACCTTCACCTGGGATCAGGTTAAAGTCTGAGCTGTATCTATTGCCGCCCTCTCTAGCTGAGTACATCTGGAAGTCTCCATTTCTGAATCTTGAGACATGCAGAATATTTGCACCCTGGCCGTTGAAGTAATTGATCAACTCAGCAGCGCTATCCACAGTGCCGTCTGCCCTTGTATCTACCATAGGGATGTTAATCAAATTCCAACCGGAAGATAAGTTGAAGCTCTCTACAGTTGCCTCTTTTGCTAGGCTGATGTTGCTGTAGTCTTCGATTAGCTTTTCTTCACCGTCTCTAACTCCGTTACCATTAGTATCTTCAAATAACCTAACAGTTACAGATTGTCCGCTGGTAGCAGTCTCAAACTCTGCGATCCTAGCGCCGTCTCTAAAGAAACCATAACGCCCGCTTTCGCTGACAGAAGGTGCCGAATTCTCGCTTCCTGCTCCCAAAACAGCCCCTGCTGATCTAGGCGTCTGCTGGGCAGAGACCTTACTTACAAGTGAACTTGCGAAGTTATTGACAGCTTGCTTGCTTGAGGTCGGTAGTGCTGGGGCGACAGTTAGTGTTAAGTCCACCACAAATGGCAAGCCAGTTGCTGATGTTACATATGGGCTGCAGTTTGCACCTGCCATTTTAAGAGTTCTATCAGTATTATTACCTAGACAGTTTAAAATATTTATGTTTGTCGGTGTAGTGAATACCTGACTTAGAAATCTATTAATCGATCCATCATTGAGATATTCCGCACATGCAACATTTGCATTTGTTGGCCTTGGTACCTGCGTAGCGGGTACGCCAGGTGATACCTGCTGTGACATTGTAAGATCCAAGAACTGAGAATCCTCATAATCAATCGTATTGTCTAAGTCTAAGTCCTCAAAGCAATAAGCAGGAATGACTCTGTCATCTACCGGAGCTGCTGCGATTTGAAGCACAGGTACATCCGCATTACATGTATATGCGGCTTTATATGCTGAGCCCCCAGGGAGAGTTACATCAGAAGGATTAGAACTCGAAGAGCATTGGAATACCAAATTAACTGATATACCAGCAACATCCCTTTGCGCTTTTATGCATAACTGATTATCGGGCATTAATCCATAGCTGGGAGGAGTAAAGAAAGATGTTTCAGCTTGTATTCTATCAGCGAGTGCTGCGTATAACTGCGCCTCTTGAGGAGTTGCGGTTTGCGAAAGATTTGCAATTGCCTTCGATCTTGTTTCATTCGCTGCATCACATAAACTTAATCCTGACAAAGTCGCAACACTGCTAGCAATATCAGATACTTGTCTTTCCTGTTGCAAAGCAGTCCTTTGCGATTCAGCTAAATCCGTCACGGCACATCCAACTCTTGGAGCATTTGCTGGTGCTGATCTATCATCAACGCTACAACAGGTTTCAATAGAACCAAACGCGTTCTCAACATAAACCCTGCTCTCATCTGAACCAAATCTTAAGAAATTACGGAAATCATCCGTATCTCTACACGTTATACTTCCTAATGCACCTGGGACAGTTGGTATGAAACACCTCTGGTTTGCAGGCAGCTGCACAGTAGGATTGGATGTTACTGCTCCAACTGTTTTCCCAAGAATAAACTCTGCTCCTGCCCCACCCTGTGCAACTAGCTGGTCTGCACCTATGCAGCGTGATCCATTCCAAACCGATACATTTGAGACTTGTACAAATTCTCTGGTCACTTGATCACCCCTTGCATTTGTAACTTGAGTCAAGTTCTGACTACCGCATTCAACTGCTGTAGGAGTTCCATTGAAAGCAAGGTTTGACAAATAGCCAGTATCACCGCCTTGCCTAACCTCATACCAGGAGTATCCATTTGCTGCTACCTGGACCTTACATACAACCTCCACAGTAGTTCCAGCATCTAAGCCTCTTCGAATTGTTCCACTAGTATTGGGCATTGTCCTGAAATTGGATCGGGTTATTAACGATGCACTTGTGCCCGAAATCAGACTTGTGTCTGTCTGTGTAGGGGCTAGCTGTGGGTCAGGCACGTTAGGGTTTACATATGATGGGCCCGTTGGTGTAGTTGGTATTACGCTACCTCCAGCACAATCTGCTATGACAGCCCCGGACGCGACAGTGACAAAATCACTCCTCACAAATCCATCCCCACCATTGAAATCAATCTTATACCAACTTGGGTCAGTAGTCTTAACCTCGCATTTGATTGTTATTTTTTCATCGAAAAACTTAACCCCCAAAGGAGTTGCGCCTGTAGAAGGATCTGGCCTCACATTTACTTTATCTCCAGTTCCAGTAGAAGAAGATGCTATTGTTCCTTCCACATTTTGCGCCGAAACCCCCTTTACCAAACCGTCCATTCCTAAGAGGCTTTCAGGATTATTTATCGAAATTGTTTCAAAAGGCTTGGTGGAATCGGACTGAAATTCATACATAGACCTCACCTCTTTACCATTTGCGATAAATGCAGTTATTTTTTGAGCATCTGTCTGGTTGCCTAGTAAGTTCAGGTCAACGCTATATCCACCTTGGTCGTTCAAGTAGGTACTGATGTATTCTGGAGACTGGGTGTCGTCCTCAACATCCATTAAACTCATCAAGATAAGACTGTCGCCTAGATTGACGTTCAGCACCTTCCCATAACCTGGGTCTGGGGTTTTGATGTCCTCGATGAGGGCGCGAGTCTTGGCGGTGGTGACTTCTGCGTCCTTACCGTTGATTCGGCCGCCTACTCTGAAGCTATACTCAGTCTCTGGTTTTAAGTTTCTAATTGTGACATGGTGGGTAAATCTCTCTTTAGCTCCAGTGGTCACAGTGACGTAGTTGCCGTCTTTGTCTAATTCGACATCTCTATCATCAAATGACACCTTTGCGCCAGATTGGGCAAACAATGCAGGCCAGCTAGCTCCTTCTTTGTAGACTACTGAGCCTACATAAGGGCTTTCTGATACCCAAGTCAGAGTGAATGCTGTATCAGTGACGTTGGTCACTTGAGCATCTCTCACCGAAATATTGTTATCACCAATAGCTAGAATTCCTACTACTGCCACGATCAAGAACATCGCGACCGCAAATAGACCTCCCACTATCAGTGCTGTTTTGGTTTGCTGAGGATTTTTACTATCCCCTGCTAATCCTGCATTTGCCATGCTGTTAGTAAATAAACTTAAATAGAACTATATAAAAACTCAGAGGGAATTTATCCTCTTATTACCAATATGCACAAATTCTATAAGGAATGCAAACTTCAGAAGCTCAAATAGGTCGCTGACTAATTCAACTCGTACGTCAGAGTGACATTGCTAATTACCTCAACCTGGCCTGCACTAATTGATAGACCACTAATATCTAGTTTACTCAAGGTGGAGTTCCCGGTGCCGTAGGTACTACCGCTGCTAGCGATGTTGTTGATGCTGCTGGCAGATTTCCCTGCTGAGCTACTTGGAGCTGTGGCAATTCCTGGCTTTGCTTCGTCTGAAGAAACTGCCATTTCTCTAGCTGCAGCTGGGTATGGCATGGGGTAAGGATAATTACCTGAGGCTGCGATGTTGACTAACCTACCGATGCTTAAGCCCGCTAGGCTTGCCCTCTCCTGGGCGCTTTTCTTGGCATCTGTGATTGCCTCTCCTTCGAGATCTTTGACTATTTCTCTCTCGTCTGCCACAAAGAAATAGAATCCCGAGTACTCTGTCATACCTACATTTTTGCTGACGGTGAGAATTTCTTTTACTTTGCTGGCGTCTGGGTTCTCTTTTTCGATTCTCACTTCTACTGAAGTTGAAAACTCATATTGGCCTGGCTTATCATAAACTGGGAATAAGCTGTAATTGCTGGTGCGAATTTGTTCATCCTTAAGACCGAGCTTCTTGAGTTCTGCGACTAACTTGGTGATCTTAGCATTACCGTCGTTTTGCAGCTTAGCGGTGTCGGTGCCGGTGATGCGCTCGCCTAAATTGACTGAGACGCTATCTGGAGAGAGCTTGCGGGTAGCACGACCTTCAGCATAGAAGTATTCCGGCGCGCTAGCCTGCCTCACAAATGAGCTAAATCCTAGCGTCGCAATCAGAAGGCCTATAAGCATAATTATCACCACTGCTGCTGAGACGATTCCAACCTTGGCGGAAAACAGAGCTAAAGTCTTCATGATGATTATTAATAAAAGGTTAACTAAATACACTATGCCGAACTAATTATGTTTTAGCAGTTTTAGTTTGTATTGTACAATGTGACATGGCTGACAAAATTGCAGTAATTGGATGCGGGTTTGTAGGCGTGAGCCTCTCGGTAGCCTTGGCAATCTCAGGTTATGAGGTGGCAGGAGTAGAAGTAGACACAGCCAAATTAAAGCTGCTGCAAGATGGCCAAGTACCTTTCTTTGAGCATGGCCTAGACGATTTATTTGCCAAGGCAATGGCCACTGGGAAGCTCAGCTTTAGCTCGGATTACTCAACTGCGATCCCAGGTGCTACTATCATTTTTGCTGCAGTTGGCACGCCCTCCAGAGCAGACGGATCAGTCAACTTAGACTATTTAGAAGGTGCGGCGCGCGAGGCCAGCAAATACTGTGGATCTGAAGCGGTCTGGGTAACCCGCAGCACTGTGCCCGTGGGCACCGGTAGGAAGCTTGCCCTGATTTTTGCGCAGACAGATAAAACAGTTGCAGTAGTGTCCTCCCCGGAATTTCTAGCTGAAGGATCTGCCATGCGCAATACTTTTTTCCCCGATAGAATCATCGCCGGCTCTGATAACCCCGAGGCAGCGCGAAAAGTAATCGATGTTCTGCGAGCTATTGAAGATCAGGGACAGAGATTTGCAGACGACGATTTGGCCACATATGCCTCGCTTTACAGCGGAGCAAGGACTATCTCTGCTGGGGCCGCGCCTACGCCAGCTGTAGCGCACACACCCGCTCCTGCCGCAGAGCTTGTGATTGGCTTAGAGAGCGCCGAGCTGATCAAAGTAAGTTCAAACTCTTTCCTAGCTATGAAAATTTCATTTGCCAATATGGTGGCCAGAGTGTGCGCGGCTAGCGGAGCGGACGTTACAGAAGTTATGGATGGAATTGGCCTAGATAAAAGAATCGGTAGAGACTACTTGTACCCTGGTTTAGGTTGGGGTGGAGGCTGTTTCCCTAAGGATGTTGCTGGATTCATTGGCACACTTGCCAGTTGGGGTATAGAGACTGAACTCATGGATGGCGTAAAACAGATCAACGCCGCCCAGATTGACTACGTCAAATCACTAGCCACTGAGCTGCTTATGGGCACATTGACAGACAAAAAAATCACCGTGCTTGGAGCTTCGTTTAAACCCGGCACCGATGATGTCAGAGAGTCACAATCTGTGATCCTGGCTATTGCGCTAGCTAGAGCAGGCGCCATTGTCACCCTCACAGATCCACTGGCTGAGCCAAGTACTGAGATCGCAAGGCTGACTGCAGAAAGCCCGCTGACTACGCCTATCAGCTTCCAGAAAGATCTGGGAACCGCGGTCCAAGGCGCAGACCTGCTCATTCTGGCTACAGAATGGCCCGAGTATGTGAATGCAAACTTCGCTGAAATCGGTGCTATACTAAGTCAGAAGAACATCATCGATGCTCGCAACAAAATCCCCACGGGGAAGCTTGAAGCTGCGGGCTATAAATATAAAACCATTGGAGGTGCCAAATCAAATGAATAATCAAAGCGTAACCTACACTGCCCATGGCCATGCCAGCATCAGCATTTTTGGAGCCGCCGCCAAGCTAATTCGCAATCTAACCAGACACAGACAACTAATAGTGCAGCTATTTCGCAGGGACTTTATTATGTCCTATAAGAAATCGTTTATCGGAGTGGGCTGGATCCTAATTTCCCCGCTTATCTCAGTAGTATCTTGGGTATTCATGAACTACACTGGGATATTGCAACCAGGAGACGTAGGCGTATCCTATGCTGCTTTCGTGCTACTCAGCAGCTCAATTTGGTCACTATTTATGGGTTTTTATGGCTCAGGCAGTAGTACGCTTGATGCAGGTGCCGAGTTCATTCAACAAGTCAAATACCCACATGAAGTACTGCTGTTTAAGCAAGTACTAGTGCAAACCGCTAATTTTAGCGTAGGATTCTTACTCAATATAGTTGTTTTGGTAATCCTGGGCGTAGTGCCAACCTTGTATATTTTTGCATTCCCACTGCTAATACTACCGCTTTTCTTTATTGGTGCGGGTCTTGGACTATTCTTCTCGTTAGTATCAGTTGTCGCCACCGATATTTCTCGTTTTGCGACACTAGGACTCAGTTTATTGTTCTACTTCACCCCAGTTGTCTACGCAGCAAATATAGACAATCGATTCCTAAATACCATTAACCAAATTAACCCCATGACCTATCTAATAGAAACTATTCGCTCATTGATATTTTTTGGGCAGACCGAGTATTGGGGACAATATCTGCTGATAAGTGCGGTGTCGGTTTTATTCTTTTTATTCGTACTGAGGGTTTTCTACGTTTCTGAAAGCCAAGTGATCGAGAAAATGCTCTAAATTTATTAGTCAATTTATGCAGGCACAAACAGTTATAAAAATCGAAAATGTTTCCAAGAAATTCACGCGCAGTATCAAGCGCAGCATGGCTTATGGGAGTTTCGATTTGATTAGAAAAATCGTAGGGATCCCTGTAAACCGCTCGCTCCTCAGGCCTTCTGAATTCTGGGCGCTAGAGGATGTAAGTATTGAGATTCGTAAAGGCGAGAAGGTAGGATTCTTAGGCGAAAACGGTTCTGGTAAGTCTACTCTGCTGCGTATGATCAACGGGATTTTCCCGCCTGATACTGGTAGTATCCGGGTTGACGGCAGTATTGGAGCCCTAATCGCAGTAGGGGCTGGTTTCCACCCGCATATGACGGGCAGAGAAAATATTTTTCTCAATGGCACAATTCTAGGTATGAAACGCAAAGAGATCGAATCTAAGCTAGAGGAGATCATTCACTTTGCTGAGATAGGCGAGTTTATGGACGCACCTGTGTCTACCTACTCTTCTGGAATGCGCGTAAGACTAGGGTTTTCGATTGCTGTGCATACTAAACCTGACATTATGCTGGTAGATGAGATTCTGGCTGTGGGTGATCTAGCCTTTCAGCTCAAGTGTCTGCGTAAACTCGCTGACTTCAGGGATGAGGGGGGAACTTTTATTATTGTCTCCCACAATATGCAAGTTATGCGCAACTCCTGCGATCGAGTGGTCTGGTTAGAATCAGGAAAAGTAATCGAAAGTGGCAACGTAGATCTGATCTGCAGCAAGTATGAAGCCTCGCAGATCAATAAATCTTACGCAGACGAACAGAGCTCCCAGCAATTCTCCAAAGACAACAAAATTAGCCTCGATCCCCAAGTAAAAATTACCTCTGTTGAGCTTCTAGATGAAGCGGATAACGCTGTTGAGCAGTTGACTTTGGGTCAGCCGCTGACTGTCAAAATCCGTTACAATGCTATGCGCAAAGTATTGGTACCGATCTTTGCGGTTTCAGTGCACAATGGCGATGGACAATTAGTAATCGAGAGCTATTCCGATAAAGAAGGACTGAATCTAAAGGAAATTGCAGGCGAAGGTGAAGTGGTCCTGAAATTGCCTAAATTTGCCTACAGACCTGGAATTTATTCTTTCACAGTGATGCTTTCTGAGCAGACCCAATTGCGCAAGCTAGAGTGGCATGAGAAATCATATAAACTCTCGCTAATCAATGAGAATCTTCCAATCAATCAAGGTCTTACTTATCCTTATCCAAATTGGTCACACCATGATCATCGCACGACTTGACGGGGGTCTGGGCAACCAGATGTTTCAATACGCCATGGGCAGGTCTATGGCGCTTGCCCGAAACACAGAGTTGAAACTCGACATCTACTCTTTTGAAGAGAGCGATAAGCGTACCTTTGACTTAGGTCAGTTCAAGATTCAAAAACAATTAGCAACCAGACAAGAGATCGGGGAGTTCAAGCTGCCCCAAACTTTTATGGAAAAACTCCTTCGGCCAAAAAACTTTGTACAAGAGGCAGAGACTTTTATTTACAATCCAAAAGTGTTAAGGCTCAGAGGTGATAGCCACCTGGTGGGATATTGGGTACATAAAAAATACTTAAAAAGACACTTTGATGTAATTGCCAAAGATTTCACTTTAGAGGCCCGGCTCTCACCTCAAGCAAAAAAAATGAAGGCTGAAATCAGGTCGACCAATTCCTTGGCTATCCATGTCAGACTAGGTGACTACCACAAGGACCCTAAAATAAAGTCAATGTTCCAGGTATGCGGACCAGAGTACTATAAGCGTGCATTAGAGCATATGCGCAGTAAGTTTCCCGATCTAACTGTGTTTGTATTTTCAGATGATATTGAAATCGCCAAAGAATGGTTAGGCAAGGATAAAAGTGTTAATTATGTAAAAATTACTGATGCCCCAATAATATCATCTACTCCAACTAAGCGTGCCCAGCCCTTAGCCTCAGTTTCAGTTAATGAATTCGAGCTAATGCGCGCCTGCAAGCATATCATCATTTCTAATAGCACTTTTAGTTGGTGGGCCGCTTTTCTAGGAGACTACGAAACTGAAGCCCCAGAGAATAATCGGACAGTTTGCGTTCCCAATAAATGGCTAAACTACAAAACAGTTAACTTAGATGCGATAATACCTAAAAGCTGGATTCAAATTGCTGTGGAAGAAAGAGGAAAGTGAGGATTTTTATTTATTTGGGGAAATAATCGAATGAACGACAGCAAACTTATATCGATAATAATGCCCTATTATAATTTAGGCGAATTTATTGACGAAGCAGTGGACTCGGTTCTCTCACAGGACTATGCAAATTGGGAGCTGCTGATTGTAGATGACGGTTCAACGGAAGCAGCCTCTATTGAGCAACTCAAGAAATACGAAAGTCACTCAGACACTCGAATTACTCTCTACCGCAACCAAAATCAGGGAGTTGTCAAAACCCGAAACTTCGGCATTGCTAAGTCCAAGGGCGAATATATTGTCTGCCTTGATGCTGATGACATAATTAAGCCTACATTCTTGCGTAAACTCTCAGCTAAGTTGGACGCCGATCAGGATGGCAAAATTGGCTTTGTGATGTGTCATTGGGAACTGTTTGGCTACGAAACTGGCGACTGGAAATTTCAAAAGCCCGAAGTAGCTGAGATGCTCGTCGACAACTATACCCCTATTGCTTCAATGTACCGTAAATCCGCTTGGGAAAAGGTGGGTGGCTATAACGATAACATGAAGGGCTACGAAGATTGGAATTTATGGTTGAGTATGATTTCGGCTGGTTACGAATTCGAGCTTGTAGAAGAAACCTTGTTTAGGTACAGGCGCAGAGAGGGCTCGAGGCTCACTCGCTCCATGCAGAAGGATCTGGAAATTTACAGTCAGATTATTGCCAACAACCTCGAACTATATAAAAAGCACTTCCAGCAGGTATTGCCGCTGATCCGCAAAAGCAGGGATGACCAACGCAGAGCATACAGCACCTTGGAGAGGGAACACTTAGAAAACACCCACATGCTCAAATCGAAAGTAGAGGACCAGGAAAAGTACATTAAAATTTTACTGGACCAACTGGAGCCAATTCAAAACAGTATTGTCTGGCAGTGGCGCACTGCGTTATTAGGTACGGGTTTAAGCTTGGGAATGCGTCTGAAACTACTATTCAAACCAGCATATCATAGAATTCCGCTGGTAAAGGGCATTGTGAACTTTGTTATCAGAGTTTTACTGGGTAGTCGCACGCCAAAACCTATTACTGTAGTTAACCAAGAGTGGGTTGGGCCACTAGTAAGTGTAGTAATTCCGCTGTATAACTATGGCCACTATATTGATGACTGCATACAGAGTGTGTTAGACCAGGGATTAGGGGATAAGGTCGAAATTATCATCGTGGAGGGATTTTCCAGTGATGGGACTAGAGAACTAGCTGCAGAGAAAAATTCTGTCAAGGCCTGGCCGCGCACTAGAGTGATCTTTCAGCCGCAAAGGACTGCTATCGGTGAAAACCGGCTAACTGGAATCCAAGCTGCAAAAGGTAAATACGTGGTAACCTTGGACGCAGATGATATGCTTGGTGCAAATTATCTTAAGCTAGGTATCGAAAAACTTGAAAAGACTGGCGCCGATGTTGGCTACTTTGGGCTCAAGCAGTTTGGTGAAGGAACCATTCGCTACGAGCCACCAGTATATAATTTGGATTACATTTTCACAGGGAATTGCCCCAATACCCCCGCTCTATTTCGCAAGTCATTCTGGGAAGAAAACCAAATTAGCTACAGCTTGGACAAAGATATATTTGAGGATTGGGATTTCTGGATGC
The DNA here is from genome assembly GCA_937876695.1 of uncultured bacterium. Classification (GTDB taxonomy): domain Bacteria; phylum Patescibacteriota; class Dojkabacteria; order CALFHW01; family CALFHW01; genus CALFHW01. Next base: position 10,393 of record CALFHW010000194.1, on the reverse strand, counting down.
GTATGTCTAAAGCGGGCGCAAGATTTGTGCCTGTCTACGGGGCATACCAGCTCTACCGCGTACACGCAGCTCAAGACCCAAGTATGACCGATTTAAGGCTCAAGCGCCAAAAGGAGCTGGAAGCGAAAACTGCACTGCCTTTTGCCGACTTTAAGAAGAGTGAATGGTTCAAAAAAGCTAAAGAGAGACAGTTGCAAAAGTTGATAGTTGTGAACCCTGGAATCAACATAAACTGGGAGAAGCAGCCGTTTATCAGTATTATCACCCCTGTTTATAATGGCGTTGAATTTGTGGAATCCTTAATTTTAAGGCTGCAGGAACAATCTTACAGAAACTTCGAGCATATAATCGTAGATGGCGGCTCTACCGATGGGACAGTTGAGGTACTTAAGAAATATTCCGACAGCATCCGCTATATAAGTGAAAAAGATCATGGACAATCCGACGCTATAAATAAAGGCTTCCGCATGGCAGCAGGTGAAGTGGTGACCTGGCTGGGTGTGGATGACTACTATGAGAATGAAGGCGTATTGCAGACAGTTGCCGACTACTTCCAAGATCCAGCTAACCATATCATTGTGGGTAAGGCGGTCATTGATGACAGACAGGAAGGGCGCCGTTATGACGCGCCTCGGCTTCAGACCGACGCTGAGCTACTGATCAGATGGTGGATTCCCCAGAGCATCCCTACCCAACCTGCGATTTTTCACCGCAGAAAAATACTAGATGAGATTGGTCTGCTGGACACCAGCCTTCATTTCACTATGGATCATGACTTGTGGAGCCGAATGCTGGAGGCTGGCTATGAGTTCAAGCAGGTCCCAGAGGTGTTTGCTGTGATGGTAATTCACGACAACTCCAAGACGGGTGGCCAACTTGCCAAGTTCCCGGTGGAGCACGAGCGCGTAGCCAAAAGATATTGGGGGAAGCCATGGCAGCTTACTTATTGGCGGCGCTTCCTGCAGCATAAATACGCAAAGTACTGGAAATTCAAACACGCTTTTGCTAAGTGAGCACAATGCCAAAAGCTAACACTAACCCAGTAACAAGAGCAGATCCCCAAAGGCCTCTAAAGGGGATAATAATCAACCGCTATTTCGGACTTGGTGGAGGTGCTGAAATAATCGCTAGGCATATCTGGGCTGGACTAAAAAAGCAGGGCAGCCAGGTGACTTTCATGGTGGAAGAAAAAAAACAGAACGCTGAAGGCGTTGAAGTTGTCCAGCCGAGAAGTAAAAGACTAGGTATGCTCAATAAAATGCTCGGGTTAGCCGAGCGCTTAACTAAACTCGAGAACTTCTTTTACACTTTTCCATTTGGACTGTTGAGTAAGAAATACGCTGACAATGACTTCATTCATATTCACAATGTCCACGGGGGCTTCTTCTCTCTACTTGCTCTCCCCTTCTTGAGCAGAAGGTACAAAGTGATTTGGACTCTGCATGATGCATGGCTGACCAATTCCACTTCTGCATACGGCGAGAACGGTGACCAGGGCCTGGATAAATTTGCGCAGCTACCTAAAGATGGACCTGCAATTAACCTCTTTGTTAAGAAACAAATCTTTAGATTTTGCCAAGATCTGACAATCGTGTGCCCCTCAAAATGGCTAGAAAACAGAGTACGCGCCAGCAAGGTACTACCCAAACACATCAAAGTAATGACCATAAATAACGGAATTGAGCTCTCGAGACTCACTAGCCTGAATCAGACTGACTCTAGGAAAAAGCTGGGTATCGGTGTGGATCAGAAAGTAATCTACTTGCAGGCTGGTTGGATCGAGGATTGGAAGAAAGGAATTTTAGGTTACTTTCAGAGTCTACCTAAAAATACGGACTATAGTAAGACAACTTTTATGGTGACAGGATATGGGGCTGAGATAGTTAAGTCCTTAATCCCGAAAGGAGCTGGCGCCATCATCAAAGACTATCTGAATAATGACGAGATCCCCTATTATTTCTCGGCTGCCGACGTCTACGCGTTCCCCTCACTCTTCGAAAACTATTCAACAACCCTCATGGAAAGCTCGGCAGCTGGTACCGCCATTGTCGCGTTTGCAATAGGCGGAAATCCTGAGCTGATAACGACCGCCAACGGCAGATTGATTGCGCCCTATGACTTTGAGGCATTCCATGCGCAAGTCTTCGCCCTATTAGACGATGGCACCGCCAGACAGAAAATTCTCAAGGATGCTAGAGAGCTAGCAACTGAGAAGTTTGGGATTGATGCCTGTGTAGAGCGCTACTTAAAAGTTCTCAACGAAACTGACTAAGAGTTAGCAATATTCTCCTGGTACCACTTATAGGTCTTAGCTAAGCCGTCTTCCAGAGAGGTGCGTGCGCTCCAGCCTAAAGCGTTTATCTTGCTAGTATCGAGGTAGCGTCTGGGCGTACCGTCTGGTTTGCTGGTATCGAATTCTAGTTCGCCAGTATAGCCCACGATCTTAGCCATCGTCTTGGCTAGCTCAGCAATAGAAGTCTCCCTACTAGGTCCAATATTTATGTGCTCTAGGCCGTCATAGTTTTGCATCAGAAACAGCAAACCCTCAGCCAAATCCTGGCTGAATAAGAAGTCGCGAGTGGGCTTGCCAGTCCCCCAAACTGTTACTTTAGGTTGGTCAGTTATGCGGGCGTCATGTATCCTTCTCATCAGCCCTGGGATAACATGAGAATACTCCGGGTGGAAGTTGTCCTTGGGGCCGTAAAGATTTGCGGGCATAACCGAGATGAAATTATCGCCGTACTGTTCCTTGTACTTCTTGCACATCATCAGTCCCGCGAGCTTAGCCAGCGCGTAGCCTTCATTTGTATACTCAAGTGGTCCAGTCAGCACATACTCCTCTTTTATGGGAATGGCTGCGGCAACCGGGTAAATACAGACGCTACCGAAGTTTAAGAGCTTTTTAACTCCATGGACGTGGGAGCTGTGGATTACATTGGTGTTGATCTGGGTATTTTCGTAGGTGTAGTCGGCGGGAAAAGTCTTATTGCCTACAATGCCTCCAACTTTAGCCGCCAAGTGAAACACATACTCAGGCTTTTGCTCAGCAAAAAAACTGTCAGTCGCGTGTTGGTCTAGCAAATCGAGATCCTTGTGGCCCGCAGTGATGATGTTTTCATACCCCTCAGCTTTGAGGTGAGCTAGCAGCGCAGTACCTACTAACCCCGAATGTCCTGTTACATATATCTTGGCTGACTTTTCCATGTTAAAAAAAGCTAATAACTAGCTCCACCAAAGTTAGATCAGTAGCTATAATTTTGTTCAGCTTCGTTCTTCAGGTCGTACTGTACCATCTCCCGGATTAGAGTATCAAAGGTGTACTTAGGTTGCCAGTTTAGAACTTGCTTTGTTTTGCTAGGATCACCAAGGAGCTGCTCAACCTCTGCGGGTCTAAAATAGGCAGGATTGACTGCCACGATAGTCTTACCAGTTGCCTTATCTATACCCTTTTCGTTTACACCCTCACCTTGCCACTCAATGTCAAAACCTGCCTCAGCAGCTGCTACAGCTACGCATTCACGCACGGTATGCATTTCTCCCGTTGCCACCACGTAGTCATCACCTTTTTCTTGCTGCAGCATGAGCCACATGGCTTCCACATAATCTCTGGCATGTCCCCAATCTCTCTTAGAATCCAGATTACCGAGGTATAAGCAGTCTTCCTTGCCTAGCTTAATTTTAGCAATGGTGCGAGTTATTTTGCGAGTGACAAATGTGCGCCCGCGTCTTGGAGATTCGTGGTTGAACAGGATACCGTTGCTGGCGTGCAGATCATAGCTTTCGCGGTAGTTCACTGTGGCCCAGAAGCCAAACACCTTAGCCACTCCGTAAGGCGATCTAGGATGAAATGGCGTTGTCTCTTTCTGAGGAACTTCTTTAACTTTGCCGTACATTTCGCTGCTGGAAGCCTGATAGAAACGCGTCTTAGGCGAGAAATTTCTAATCGCCTCCAAAATTCTCAAGGGGCCCATAGCTACCACATCAGCAGTATACTCAGGTATATCAAAACTAACTCTGACATGGCTTTGCGCGCCTAGATTGTAGAATTCGTCGGGCTGCAACTCGGCTACAAGTTTGTTGATAGTAGAGGAATCTGATAAATCGCCGTAGTACAAAAAAAGCTTATTATCTGCCAAACTCGCCGCCTTTATGCCTTCTAAGACATTTGCTCCGCCTTTGAAATCAACTGGGAATTGGTGACCCTTCTCGAGCAAGATTTCCGCGTCGCTCTTCTCTCCGAAGAGATGCGCGATACGAGCGATATTAAAGTTTGAATTACGCCTTACAATTGCGTGAACTTGGTAACCTTTCTCAAGTAGTAACTCAGCCAAGTAAGAACCATCCTGACCTGTTATGCCGGTAATTAGTGCTTTCTTCATGTTAGTTTATACCATATTTTTGGGGGCCAATTTCAACATTTTTAACGCGTTTGTTGAAACTAGCTCCTCATCGCCATATTCACGCAGAAATTCTGCTAAACAATCCATGCTCTCACAGACATAAAACTTCTCTTCAGCAGCAAGCGCTAGCTGCTTATAGTTAGACCTGATTTCAGCTATAGTTTTTTGGTTGTATTCCATGAGGCCGGTATATTCCTGCTTGAGCTGAGTTACTAGACCAGAACCAAATAGCTCCACATCTAGTTCACTAAAGTTGCCTAGCTCCTCCAACACCTTCTCATCCCCCATTAACCTTGCTTGATAGTACGCGTACGTATCCTCGATACTATTTCTGGTGCCGTGGTAATTAAACCTCTTAAGAAATGACTGGATAGATCCAATTTGCATCTCAAACTTGCGGAACTTATCCTCTAAACTCTTACCTCTAGATTTAAACTGGTTGCTGCCGGTTTCCAATGAGTCCTTCTGATAATGAATCGAGGAATCGAGTGCTTTGAATAGATCCTCACCGATCACCATGCGATCGAACAAACTCTTATAGGTCATTCTCTCTATTTGTAAACAGTGCCTGCGCAGCACTTTCTCAAACTCCTGTTTAAGTAGGTCGCGCTGAGCACCTTGTTGTTGAGAGAGCGATTTATTCAGATCTAGCTTTGCCGTCCTTAGTTGGCCTTGTAACTCTTTGAGATGGATACCGTAGAGCTCTGAGCCTACCTCACCTTTTTCTTGGATGAGCTTTAATTTTAAAATTAACCTTTTGATGAGTAGGATCTGGGTAATTTTATTTTCCAATTGTTCGGCAATGGTTAGGCTGTCGATTTTTAGCAGCTTTATCAATGGCTGAATGGTTGTGGCATTAATGATCATGGAGAAGAAGATTGCGCCCAGTGTCATTTGGATAAATAAATCTCGATAAGCAAACTCAGCGGGTAGAGATAAGAGCACAGCTAGCGGTAATACGCCTCTAAGGCCCCCCCAGTTAGATATATGCATCCAAGACACTGGTATCTGCCTGTGCTTGTTCCTCTGAAATAAGTTGTAGACAGCAGAAAAGATGTAAACGCTGACAGCTCTGGAGATATAAACCAAGGCCAACCCGAGTAGCAAGTAGCGCCAGTTGGAAATTAGACTAATTAAATTTATCTCATATCCCACCAGAATAAAGATAATGGTGGTGGCTATAAACACCAAAAAGTCCCAGGTATCACCCATGGTTTTAACAACCTCAGCTGAGAATTTTGTTTTGCCATAATTCCCCATCACTAGGCCTGCCGCCATAACTGCAATAATTCCAGATACCAATAAGAAATGTTCCGCAAGGATAAAAATGAAGCCCGAAAGCACAACTGGCAGAGCAACTTCAACGAGGTTTGCGTTTTTGATTTGGGCAATAATCTCGGAGAAGATCAGCCCGGCGATCCCGCCTACAATTAGGCCACCCAAAAAGACATATCCGAAGTTAAGCAGTTGTACCCCCGCCTCGCCAGCAAAGCTATTGAGATTTAGACCGTCGCCCGCATAGCTCACAAATACCAGCCCTGAAAAGAACCTAAACAAAATGACAGAAGTGGCATCGTTTAGGAAGCTCTCCGCATCTACATTCAATTGTAGTAATTTAGGTACTCCTAGTTTTTTGAAAATGGAAAGCACTGCGATCGGGTCGGTGGAGGATATGGCGGCTGCAAATAACATGGCTTCTGGGATGCTAATACCCAGAACTAGGTTTAGGCCCACAGCGATGATCGCGCTGGCGAGCAAAAGTCCAAATGTGGCGAGCAAACTTGCAAGAGCAATAATTTTACGTAGATCACGAAAATTGAAGTGGTATGCTGATTCAAATAATAGTACAGGCAAAAATACAAACATCACTAAACTAGGTGTTAGCTTAAGGCCAGCAAGAATTTCGGGATTAATTGAACTAATTAACAAACCTACCAGCAATAGCATCACTGGGTAAGGTATTAGCTTAAATCTCTTAGACAAAAGAAATAGCCCACACCCTATCATTACCAGAATGCAAAGTGCTAAAACAACTGTTATAATTGGGTCAAGAGTATGTAATTCCATTTATGGATAATATTCCTATTTTGTTTATTTTGCAATAGTATAGATATATATTAAAAGGATTAGAACTTGATTAAATGACGAATCAAAACATTCTAGAAGTTGAGAACCTAGTCAAAGTCTACCCAGCTCAAAAGCGAGGGGAAAATGAGTACACTGCCGTGGATGGAATCTCCTTCACTATCAAGAAAGGTGAGATTCTGGGCTTGCTTGGCCCAAATGGAGCAGGCAAAAGCACCACCATTCAAATGCTAACTGGACTGACTACTCCTACTGCAGGCGTAATTAGGTACTTCGGCATGGACTTTGCAGGCAACCGTTCAGAAGTATTGGAGAGAATCAATTTTGCCAGTGCTTATTCGCACCTACAAGGGAAAATGACTGTCAAGCAAAATCTCCGCATCTACGGAATGCTCTACAATGTCAAAAATATTGCTGCCAAAATAGACGAGGTAGCCAAACTTCTAGAAATTGAGAAACTCCTGGACCGCACTTTCTGGAAGCTATCCTCTGGCCAGCAAACCAGAGCAATACTAGCTAAATCGCTGATGAATGATCCCGAGCTACTGCTGATGGATGAACCTACAGCCAGTCTGGACCCTGACATTGTACAAAAAGTGATCGAACTGATCAGGGAGCTTCAACAAAAAAAGGGGATCGCAATTTTGTACACCAGCCACAATATGGAGGAGATCACCCGCCTTTGTGACCGGGTGGTGTTTTTGTATAAAGGCAAAGTTCTAGCTGAGGACACTCCTTTAGGGCTGACTAAGCTAGTGGGCGATAGTAAGCTACAGCTCACATTTACAAACGACCGCGGCGAAGTGGAGAAGCTGCTGGCGCCACTGTTTAAAGAACGTGGGTCTATACAATACCAGTTCATCAATGAACGGACAATCACCATATCCTTACCGGAAGCAGATGTTCCAGGGATGTTATTTGATATCAAGAACACTGGAGTTTGGATAACCGACATTGGCATCAATAAGCCTTCTCTGGAAGATGTATTTTTAAAATTTGCACGTAAAGGCGAACTGAAATAATGAAACTGCATCGCATCAAAGCTAGTGCCACACATTCTCTGTATCATCTAAACCATAGTATGGAGACTTGGGTAGATTTGTTCTGGTTTTCGTTTACCGACATCTTGCTGTTTGGGCTGATCTCGACCTTCTTTGCTAAAACTACGGGTGACGCGCAGTTTCTGCTGGCGGGAATTATAATCTGGGAAGTGCTGCGCGTCGGCCAATACACCATCAGTGTAGGCATGCTTTGGGAGGTCTGGTCCAAGAGTTTTAGCAGTCTATTTATCTCGCCACTCACCCTAAGCGAGTTCATAATTGGCCAGGCAATCGCTGGCTTAGTAAAATCCGCTGGGGTGACGATTATGGTATGTCTAGTAGCTGGCGTGCTATTTGGATTTAACGTGCTAGACCTAGGGATTTTCAATTTTATCATCTATTTCTTGGTGGTGTTTACCTTTGCAATAGCCGCTGGAATCTTTATTCTGAGCCTGATAATTCGTTTTGGCACAAACATTCAATCTCTAGCCTGGGGATTTATCTTCATCCTGCAACCCTTCTCTGCTATCTTTTTCCCGGTTGAGACATTACCAGAATTCCTGAGGCCCTTTTCCTACCTTTCTCCCGTGACGTATATTATGCAGTCGATTCGCTCACAACTATCTGGTGGCGAGGTACTCTGGCCCAATATTGCTATCTCATTTACACTGACAATTTTCTACCTTGTGATCGTAACTTTGTACACATCGAGGGTTCTCAAACACTCAAAGTCCAGCGGTTCATTTGCCCGGATGGGGTCGTAGTAAGTAGACTCATAACCAGAGGGTCACAGGCAGCTGCCTGCCCAGTCAGCTATGTTTACAACAATATCAGTACCAGCGACATCCCAAAAATAGTGACAAACTGATGGCTGAAATTCAGCAGTAGTAAATATTTATTCCTACCTTCCCAGATCACCTCGTTAGCCAGAGCTGGCAAAGTGATTGTAGTAGCAACCATGAAAGTAACTGCTAGGGCGTTGATAAGATCAGGCAGTTGTGAGACCTGCTCTGAAAATTGCACGATGGAATTGAGTCCAGTAGCCATGAAAAAAGCTAAGATCATCGCAAATATCATATCAGTTGGCTTCATTTTCAGATCGGATTCTTTTTTACCGGTCAATTTAAGCCACTGTTTGCCAAATACTGGCCCATACCAGAGCATCCCTATTACTACATTTATGATTATGGCTGCTAAAATAACGAGCGGGCGCACTAAAATTCCCAATACTTCGAACTCTAGCATGGTTTTTTGATAAAATATAAATTAATGAAACAACCAGACAAATCTGAGGAATTCAGACACTTCATTTTAAGCCACATTAGATCAGGTGGCAATCTTTATGCATTTCTCATTGTCGTTATAAGTATGTTCGACATAGCTTTGCTGTTATGGTTGGTTTGGCGTGTGCCATTCGCTGCAGACACTGCCACAAGCGTTCTAGGGTTATTGATAATAGGGATCGTCATTTTATTGTTTTTTATTTATCGCTATTTACGCTCACGTATGCCCAAAAGATCAAGGGTTTACTGGCTACTATTCCAAGCACCCACTCAGATTAAAAACATCCGCCAACAAGTAATTAGCGGCCGCTACACCTATATCATCAATAAGCGCGGGGCAGCGCTACCACAGATGCTCACCTTTTCCAGCAAAAACAAGGCTAGTCAATTCAAATCGTACGTAAATAAATTACTGCCTCAAGTAGAGATAGTTTGAATCTAAGGCTAGATAATCGTTTAGATCAGTAGATAAATATAGCAATATATTTTATACTTACCGAAATGATACGTCTCGTTAAACACATTGTCCTAAGTTGGGGCGCCCTGATTGTCGCCAGTTGGGTGATGTCTTTCTTTCAGATTTTTCAGTGGTGGAATTTCCGCTGGGTAGTGGGAGTGCTACTTTTGGTAAATGTTTTCTTTATCTTCAAGCACCGCAAAAAATTAAACTTCAAGTTGCCAACTGACAAACTAACCAGAATAGTTCTGATCGCAGTAGCATTGGTATGGGCTAGTTTCATGATTTACGGATTTGCCAAGATCACTATAATGCCGCCCAATAACTGGGACAGCATGACGTATCATCTGACAAATATTGCCCGAACTAGCGAGACTGGTTCTATCTGGTATGACCCGGATATCACTGTAACTCGCGCCAACTATAGCCCCACTGGCAGCGCCCCACTTATGATGGCCGCCTTCTCTCTCGTAGGCGTCGATCGCTGGGTTGAGCTGCCTCAGCTACTGGCAGCTGGGTTAATTCCGCTACTATTGGTGTACATTTCTCGTCGCTGGTTTGGATTTTCCGGAAAATGGGCCGCGCTAAGTACCTTATTTTTAATTTCCATAGCACTTTACTGGACAAATAGCTTCACCACCCAGAACGATATCCTGCTCATCCTAGCTTTTCTTCTAGCTGGAATACTAAGTGCTCATAGCATATCCACAGGTAAACGCAGAGACCTGGTCATTGCCTTGCTAGCGACGTCAATTGTCTTCGGAGTTAAATTTCACGGTATGATTCTGGCGGTGCCGATGGCAATCGCTACCTTAACAGCATTCTACCTAAAATATAAGCAGCTAAATAAAATCGCTAGCAGTGTGGCCATTAGCCTTATTCCAGCGGTAATATTAGCCTTGCCAAATTTTATTATTGCCCAGATTTTTTATGGTAGCTTTCTGCATCAGCCAGCAAATACTGCCAGACTCTTTAGAGCGGGCTTCAGCACTCTCGGAACCAACATCGATCATTTCGGCGGAATTTTTTACAGCTTCCCCAAGCTAGACGCCGAATACTTTTCTCATGACTACGGACATCTAGGTATTTGGTTTATGCTGTGCTCACTATTTATTCCGGCCGCACTTA
>CALFHW010000193.1 GCA_937876695.1 uncultured bacterium | reverse complement strand
TATACTTCTCATAGCTAGAAAGGTTTAGAGAAAAGTAGACAACTTCTATACTCTCTCTTGATACAGAATTTCTCTTGTTGACAATCGATTTCCGATTGACTACAATAGTGGTTCGGTTTAGAGCACATTAACAAAACGAGTAGTTTTTTAGTTGAGTAATCGGGTTAGGAAGTTGCCACGTACCATGCGCTTGCGCTTTGGTATATGGAATTTCCGTAACAAACATTCAATCTTTTAGAGGATTGAACTTTTTTTTAAGAGTTTGATCCTGGCTCAGGATGAATGCTAGCAGTGCGCCTGAGATATGCAAGTCGAGCGTTGCCTTGGAAAGAGCTTGCTCTTTTCGAGGAAGCGGCGGACGGCTGAGTAACACGTAGGTACTTACCCCTAGGTAGGGAATAGCTCACCGAAAGGTGGGGTAATGCCCTATGGTCTCCAACTTTGTTGGAGTAAAGTCTTCGGACGCCAAGGGAGAGACCTGCGGCCTATCAGGTAGTTGGTGTGATAATAGCGCACCAAGCCTATGACGGGTAGCTGGCCTCATGAGGGTGGTCAGCCAGAGGGGGACTGAGACACGGCCCCCACTCCTACGGGAGGCAGCAATCAGGAATCGTCGGCAATGGGGGAAACCCTGACCGCGCGACACTGCGTGTAGGATGAAGTTCGAAAGAGCGTAAACTACTGTGGTATAGGAAGAAGGCACAGCGTAAGCTATGTTTGACGGTACTATACTAGAAAGGGGCCGCTAACTGCGTGCCAGAAGCGTCGGTAATACGTGGGCCCCAAGCATTATCCGGTTTAATTGGGCGTAAAGGGTCGTGTAGGCGGATAGGTAAGTTATCTTTAAAATTCAGAGGCTTAACCTCTGATCTGGGGGTAATACTGCCAGTCTGGAGTTTTCTTTAGGGTAAGCGGAACTGAGTGAGGAGTAGTGAAATGCGTTGATACACTCGGGAACACCAGTGGCGAAGGCGGCTTACTGGAAGAAGACTGACGCTGAGACACGAAAGCTAGGGTAGCGAAGCAGATTAGAGACCTGCGTAGTCCTAGCCCTAAACGAATGTTCGCTAGCTGCATTGGTCAACCCTTGTGGTTGAACAGTGTGGCGAAGGTAACCCGTTAAGCGAACCGCCTGGGGAGTACGGCCGCAAGGCTAAAACTCAAAGGAATTGGCGGGGAGGCACACAACCAGTGGAACATGTGGCTTAATTCGAAACAAACCGAAGAACCTCACCAGGGTTTGACATGCAACTGCAAGTCTTATGAAAGTAAGACGCCTTAGAGGGTGTTGCACAGGTGCTGCATGGCTGTCGTCAGTTCGTTCCGTGAGGAGTGCCCTTAAGTGGGACAA
>CALFHW010000192.1 GCA_937876695.1 uncultured bacterium | reverse complement strand
CGGCTTATTCAAGAAATTTCAAGGGAGTCCTTCGGGGCTCCCTTTAGTTTGTGGTTTTGCATTATAGTATAGGTAACATGAGTATATTTTCGGCGCTGGCAAAACGGTTGAGAAGAGGGAGACAAGGCGCGAGGGCGCTGGAAGTCCAGGCCAAAGCTGGGGCAGCAATGCCTATGATCCCCAAGCTTACTGGCTTTAGAATCGGCACAGGGGGAGTGGATGCTAGAGCTCGTAGAGTAGAGCATAGCAGGCAACTGCAAGCGACCAAACAGAGTTCTAGAACGAGGAAGAGGTTGTCGTTTGTGGCCGGCGGACTCAGTAGCTTGGGATCTAATCTTAGGCCAAATTTCAGAGGGTTGCGTCTGAGCTTTCGTTCGCGGGCGCTGCGCTTGCTGATACTATTAATAATAGTTGCCTGCGCAGGATACGGCCTAGCTCGAATCACTCAAGATCAAGACTTCTGGTTAGTTGAAGAGGTGAGTTTAGTCGGCGAAGCATCTGACAGCGCCCGCAGGGATTTTGAGCAGCAGACTAGCTCAGTTATCGGGAAAAATATTTTTGAGGTTGATGCTAGAGGTCTCACAGCCCAGCTGGAAGAGAGCCCATTTATCCGCGGCGCCTATGTGCGCAAAAAGTTTCCAAATAGTCTAGAAGTGGAGCTAGTGGAAGCAGTGCCGGCAGTTAAACTTGTCAGCCTTACTGGTGTGAGGGTTTATGATCAGGTAGGCGAAGAGATTTTTGAGAAGCAAGGGGAACAAGTGGCCAGTCTGAATGAGACTGAGCGCATAATGTACACAGAAGTTAAACCATTCAAAAACGACATAGTCAAACAGCTTTGGCAGCAGGCTGAAGAGGGGGCTTTGCGCGAGATGTTCCAGCGCGAGAATGCTGTGGTGGAGGGGGGGGCTGCTACTGGTGCTGCCAGTAGTGTTGGGACAACAACAGCTAGCGGAGCTGCAACAACTGCCCCAACAACTACAACTGCACCAGAATCTACTCCAACTGCAGAAGAAAAGTGGCAGGAGTTTGTGGGACAAAAGTTTGCAGAGCTACCAATCGGCGCGATTGCTGGCAAATACAATGAAGCCAGGCGTACCATTCTGTTCTCTGTTACTGAGATTTGGCAGGCGAATGCTGGCTTGGTGGATCTCGAAGGTGCTGGTATCAGCGAGGTTTACAGTTTGGTTGAGGTTGGCCAGTCCACGAATGAGGACCTGCTAGCGCTAGCCAGCTCGCGTGAAAAAATTACAGACATATTCACCGAGTTAAAAGACTACAGTCCGGCAGGCCTTGAATTGATCAGTGAATTTACCTACCGCGTCAGGCTTGCAGAAAGTCCGCAATTCCTAGATAATTCATATGTGTATTTCAGTTTGCGCAAGGATACAGCCGCCCAGAATGTAGCTCTAAAACTATTAGTCGAGGAATTAACCAGAAATGGCCGCAGAGTAGAGAAAATCGATTTGACAGGGGAGAAAGTGGTAGTGTCTTGACAAATTGCTTGCGTAAACTAGAATAAAACATGATAATAAGATTATCTAACTAAATACCAGCTCTTGCACTATGGCCAGTAGAATTGTTACAGCGCTCGATATCGGCTCCACGAAAATTTGCACAGTAATTGCTACAATTGAAGAAGGCAAAGCTCCTGCAGTTATCGGAGTTGCTAGTTATCCTAGCCAAGGTCTTAAAAAGGGTGTTATCGTCAATATCGACGAGGCTATCAACTCTATCGCTAGCTCACTCGAGGCAGCAGAGCGTATGGCGGGGCTCACAACTTCATCTGTATATATCTCCATCAACGGCAAACACATCACTAGCACCAATAATCGCGGCGTAGTAGCTGTGGCGCAAGACGAGATCAATGCTGAAGACGTTTTCAGAGCCATCGAAAGTGCCCGTACTGTTTCAATTCCACCTTCCAGAGAAATTTTACACGTTATCCCCAGAGAATTTATCGTAGATGCCCAAGGCGGCATCAAAGATCCAATCGGTATGAGCGGCACTAGACTTGAGGTAGATACGCACATCGTTTCCGCAACTTCTACTGCAGTGCATAATCTGCTCAAATGTGTCCAACAACTCGGTCTAAAGGTCGATGACATAGTCTTTTCCGGTTGGGCGGCTTCGCACTCGGTTCTGACCGCCACCGAAAAAGAGCTAGGAGTGATGCTGCTGGATATCGGCGGCGGAATTACCTCCATCACCACTTATGTCGAGGATTCCATCACTTATAGCGGCTCAGTTCCTTTTGGCGGAACCAATATCACTAGCGACCTAGCAATTGGCCTGCGAGTTTCACTCGAGGATGCAGAAAAGATCAAAATCAATGCCGAAGAGTTAATCGAAAGCGCAGGCAAAGCTCCTTCCGAGCCAGATTCATCCAAGCGCAGAAGAGAAGTTTTGGGTCTAGAATCTCCCGAAGCTGGAAGCGCAGATGATTCCGACAGCGTCAAAAAAATCGCCAGAGATATCATCGACGTCAGTGACTTGCATATCGACGGAGTCAAAACAGTCTCTAAGAAGATGTTTACCGAGATTATCGAAGCTAGGCTTTCAGAAATATTCGACCTAGTTGCTGCTCAAGTTGAGCAGTCCCGCAATGAAGCCAAACTCCCTGCTGGAGTTGTTATCACAGGGGGCACTGCTCTCACACCAAATATCGCCAAGATCGCCAAGAAATGCTTCGGAGTACCTGCACGCGTGGGCTATCCAAGAGGACTTGAAGGCTTGGTAGATGAGATCACAGGACCTGCCTATACTGTTGCCCATGGCCTAGTCATGTATGGGGTGAATGACACCGGCAGCTCACCATCCAGACCTAGAGCTGGCGCGAAAGCGGCAGGTGGCCAAGGAGGCTCGATATTCGGCAAAATTGGAGGATTCTTCAAAAATTTGTTACCATAGGTAAATATGTTGATCAAACCACAGACAAATAATCTAGCAAAAATCAAAGTCGTCGGCGTGGGTGGAGGAGGCGGCAACGCTATCAACAACATGATCGCCAACTACGACATCGACGGAGTAGAGTTTATCGCTGTAAACACAGACGCACAGGCCTTAGCGCAGTCAAATGCCGAGGTCAAGCTGCGTATCGGAGAGGACATCACTCGAGGTTTAGGTTCCGGTGGAAATCCAACTATCGGTAAGAAGGCCGCAGAAGAGAGTATTGATCTATTGCACGAGCACTTGGCTGGCGCAGATATGGTGTTTATCACAGCAGGAATGGGCGGTGGTACTGGCACTGGAGCTAGCCCGGTTGTCGCTGGTGTGGCCAAGAACTTGGGCGCTTTGACAGTGGGAATAGTCACCAAACCATTCAAATTCGAAGGTAAAAAGCGCATGGATACTGCCTTGAGGGGGACAGAAGAACTTAGAGACAAAGTCGATACCTTGATCGTAGTGCCAAACCAGAAGCTGCTGGATGTCATTGATCAGAATATCTCGTTTCTCGATGCTATGAAGCAGGTAGATGACGTACTAGCACATGCAGTTCGTAGTATTGCTAACCTCATCACTCAAGCGGGTCTTATCAATGTAGACTTCGCTGACGTGAAGTCTGTCATGCAAGATGCTGGTACCGCACTGATGGGAATGGGAGCTGCTAGAGGCGATAACCGCGCGCAAACAGCTGCTCAAATGGCAGTCAGCAGCCCGCTATTGGAAGTATCGATCGACGGTGCTACCGGCGTACTGTTCAATGTCATCGGCGGTCAGGATTTGTCTATGTTTGAAGTTGATCAGGCTGCACAATTCATTTCCAATAGCGTAGACGCCAATGCCAACATCATCTTCGGCGCCACTATCGACCCAGATCTCAAAGATGAGATTCAAATTACAGTGCTGGCAACTGGATTCAATGAAGCCAGCGAGCGAGCCATTTTGAGCGACAATAATACGCAGTACACATATTCTAGGCAAGCAGGTCAGGCAGCTCACATTGCACAATCTGGACGCCAACCAGCCACTACTTTCGGTGGGATTGCCTTACCACAGCTGGATAGCCCGCAACTTGCTGGGGACGGTACAGAAGGCAGCAGTCAGGGTGGACAGACCAATTCACTCGGCAACGACGATCAAAACGACGACCAACTGCCTGATATCAGCGTGTTTAACCGCAGATCAAGTAGCAAGCCTCAAGATGAGGAAGAGGACCTGGAGACGCCGAGTTTCCTGAGAAGAAAAAAGAACTATTAGTTAAGTTTGCACAACTTACAAGTTGAAATACAGAGTACTCGCTATTCTCCTCACCTTCGCAACTTTTCTGACAATTATTGTCAATGCTCTTGCCAATATCCTCCCCTTTAACGGGCAGACTACCGAAGTCATTTCAGATAAATACTTTAACTATTTCACACCTGCAGGCATAACTTTCGCGATTTGGGGAGTAATTTACTTAGGGTGGATAGCCTTTACGGCGTATTTTTGGCTGGCGCGCAGCAGCGCTGCGCGCGAAAGACTAGAGCGGGCAGTACCTTGGCTAATACTTTCCAGCGTCGCTAACTCCAGTTGGTTAGTACTATGGCATTACGAGCAACTTGGGCTGAGTGTGTTAGTGATGCTGGTCATCTTGGGCAGTTTGATCAAAACTTACTTGGAGCTAAACACTGACAGTGTGGGGGTTAAACTTCCTAAAGCCTCACAGCGGAAGTCTATGTCCACCCAGAATCTGCCCATGGCATTCAGCTGGCTAGCAAGACTACCAATCAGTATTTACCTAGGCTGGATATCGGTAGCCACTATCGCCAATGTCGCCGGAGCCCTGACTCAGGGAGGTTTTACTCAAAACGGCGAATCCTGGGGTGTAGTCATGATTTTGGTGGCAGTGGTTTTATCTCTAGTGATGCTAATTAGGCATAGCGATGTGGCATTTGTATTGGTGGTGATTTGGGCTGCGCTGGGCATTGGACTTAACTTCATCGCTAGTAGCTACATAATTACCATAACATCATTTGCAGCTGTGGCAATTCTTGCGGTGGGACTCATTTTGGTAGGTATTATGCAGTTATTGGCTCGTCTAGATAAATCTGTATAATCAGACATGAAAACCACCCTTAGAAAGCTGTCTACGGCCGATGGGCAAGATATTTTCCAAATGTTGCAGACAATTCCGTTCGAGGAGAATGGTTTTAATAATATCTTTCATGGGTTGAACTTCCGGCAGTTCAAACAAGCTCTTGCAGATAGGGTGCGCAAAAGCCAAGGGATAGGGGTGGAGGAGGGGTTTGTTCCCGATAGCCACTACTGGTTTTATGCCGGCGATCAGCCCGCAGGTTGGCTAAAGATTCGCCACTACCTGACTGACGAGTTAAGGGAGGAAGGCGGGCATATCGGATACGCGCTTGCTCCGGCATATAGAGGCCAAGGACTAGCGGGGAAGATGCTAGAGCTGGGGATAGAGCAGGCCAGAAGCCAGCACCGCATTCGAGAAATTCTAATAACTATTAAGCCCCATAACCAGCCATCCAGAAAAGTCGCTGAGAAAGCCGGCGCCATTCTGACCAATCAATCCGCAGAAATTTGCTATTATTGGGTGAATTAGCGCGGAAATTAGTTTAAATCTATATGTTACAGTGTGTTGGTTTGGTCTAACTATCGACCATAACTATTCAACCAACCTGGCCGTAGCTACGAAGCGCTTGGCATTGTTGCCGTTGGGATAGCAGGTAAATAGGGTGAGCTGCTTCTGGCGACTGGAGCCTTCCAAAATTGATAAGTCGTTTGGCTCGACGATTTGGCCTTTGACGAATCGGTATTTGTATTCTTTGCCGCCCATTTTGACGATGATCTCGCTGCCATAACGGATTTGATTGAGCATTGAGAAAGAGGCAGCGGGATCTTTAGTGCGCTGGTAGTAGTCTCCAGGCGAGCTGTGACCGTAGACCACCATGTTGTAACTGGTGCGTTTGCTAACTGGCAAGCCAGTACCTTGGAAATGAGCTAGGCCGTCTGTTAGCTCGCTGTCGTATACTTTCTCTACGCTGCTGTCGACGTTGCTAGATACTTTTATGTCGTTTAGCCCCAGGCTAGGGATGCTGATAGTGAAATCGCCCTTGAAACCAAGGCTATCTTCGTCATTGAACAGCAGGTTTTGCTCTTGAGCAAAATTCTTCAAGTCCTCGAAGTATTTAGCGCCGGGGTTGGAGAATTGTTGCTTGGCTTCGATGTATTGCCCTGCTACTAAAGCAGTTCCGCCTTGTTCGAAGTATCCTGTCTCATCTTGAATAACTTGGACCACAGTTGGCCATACCTGGTTATAAATTATGTATATCCCGGATAATACCAATACCGTGGGGATGACAAGCGCCGCTACTTTCGAGGTGCTCATCAAAGTATGGAAATCGTAGTAGGCGCCCTTAATTACGTCCCTAAGTGTGATCTGCTTGCGGGTTTTGCGTTGATCACTATAGTAGCTAACCCCTTCGCCGGGTTTTAGTTTGATCGGAGCTTTACGGTATGAGTATAATGGCATATATTATATATACTAGCAAAAATACGCCGGGTTTGTGCAAGTGTTATAATTACGCACCTAGTAGCACGTGAGTTTCAAGCCTGATAGTTAGGTATGGCGACAATATAATTTTAGAAGGGACCCGCAATAGTGCCAATTACTGACGATATAAAACAAAAAGTACAAGACCTAGTCGAGCTAGGCGCAACCCAAGGTTACCTTACTCAGGATGAGGTTTTGGAGCATTTCCCAACTATTGAGGAGGATCTAGGTTTATTGGACTATATTGTTGGCCAGCTTCAGGACAGCGAGATCGAGATAATCGAGCCGGCGGAAGAAGAGGTAGTAGAAGTGGTAGCACCCAAGCCAACTGCTAAGAATATGACTTTTGAGCAGAAGATCGCAATTCTAAAGAAAATTCGCTCACACGTCTCTACCGATCCAATTCGCGCTTACCTGCATGAGATCGGGCGAATTCCTCTATTGAATTCGGCTGAGGAAATCGAGCTGGCTATGCGAATCGAACGCGGTGATAAGGAGGCTTTTGATCTATTGACTACAGCTAACCTGCGTTTGGTGGTTTCTATCGCGAAAAAGTACGCTAAGAGAGGACTTGATCTGTTGGATTTAATCCAAGAGGGCAACATCGGTCTGATGCGTGCGGTGGAAAAGTTCGAATACCGCAAGGGTTTTAAGTTCTCCACATACGCTACTTGGTGGATTAGGCAGGCGATTACCCGCGCTATCGCTGACCAGGCTAGAACTATCCGCGTACCTGTGCACATGATCGAGACTATCAATAAGCTCAGTAAGGTTAGCTCGCAGCTATCTGCCAAGTTAGGACGTCGTCCAAAGCCAGAGGAGATAGCCGAGGTAATGGAGATCGACGTTGCCAAAGTTCACGAAATCATCAAAATCGCCCAGCGTCCGAGTTCTCTAGAAGCGCCGATAGGCGAGGAGAAGGACAGCAAGCTCAGCGATATCATCCCTGACGAATACTCATCTTCACCGACTGAGATCGCTACTTGGTCGTTCTTGAAAAAGCAGATCGCGCAGCTGATGACCGGTCTTACCGACCGCGAGCGCAAGGTTTTAGAGCTGCGCTTTGGGCTTAAGGACGGAGTTGCCCGCACGCTAGAAGAGGTAGGTCATGAATTCCGCGTCACTAGGGAGCGTATCAGGCAGATCGAATCCAAGGCTTTGAAGAGGCTTAAGAACGATGAATTTGCGCAGGCGCTCAAGGATTATTTGAAGTAATCGACAGAGTCTAATTAAAATCCAAAAGTTTGTTAAGCCCCCGTCCCGTAAGCCTGAAGAGCTTTGATGCGGTCGGCAACCGGCGGGTGAGTGGCGAAGATGCGCTGCATGAAGCCCACTTTACGCTCTGAGATAGGGTTCTCGAAGAAGATTTGGGCTACGCTTTGATTGGCCACGCCTCGAACCTGTGGGCGCTGCGAGATTTTGGTGAGAGCGCGGATGAGCGGTTCGGACTTCTTCGTGAGCTCTACAGCGCCAGCATCGGCCATGTATTCGCGTTTGCGGGAAATAGAGAGTTGTACCAGTACTGCAAATAAATAGCCGATCATGAAAGATAATATCTGTATCCCCAGGATAACCAGAACCGCCCCGCCCGAGCTGCGGTCGTTATCGCTACTCCGACCTCCAAACCAATGCATACGCATAATGAACTCCGCCAGTGTCTGAATGATGCCTACAAAGATGATTGCGATCACCATCAGGCGGACGTCGCGGTTGATGATGTGTGTAAGCTCGTGCGCGGCCACTGCTTCTATCTCTTCGTCATCTAGACTGTCCAATAGGCCGCGCGAGAATGCCACCAGCGAGCTGCGCGGGTGCATGCCTGAGGCGTAGGCATTCATCCCGGCATCGTCCATGATGAAGATAGTAGGCACGGGTAGACCCCTTGAGATGCACAGATTCTCTACGATATTGTAGATGCGAGGATCTTCTTTGCGTGTCAGTGGCCTGGCCCTAGTAAACATGGCGATCAGCTGTCTATTGAAGACATAAGCGATGGCAAACCACAGGAGGACCAGCACCAACGTCACTAAACTTGCGGGTATAAATATTATGACAGTATTTAGTAGAAAATCATCGCCGCCAATTGTAAAAATTATCACAATCATCAGCACCAGTGCCAAGATCATAGCCGGGAACATTGCCAGCAAGGCCATGGACTTGAAATTATTGCTCCAGATATGTGTCTGCAGTCCTACCACTTGCATGTGCCGAGGTTATCCAAAATTATCTAGCAAATTGATGCCGAACGAATAGCGTGTAAGTCAAACTAGCTGTCTAGAACTGCACTTTGACGTTCTTGCGTGTCTCTTCAGCTTCGTCTCCCAGATCAAAGAAGATCTCCTTCTTGAACCCGAACATGCCGGCTACCAAGTTGTTTGGAAATACTTGAATGGCGGTATTAAGCTCACTAGTAGCGCTATTGAAGAATCTTCTAGCAGCAGCGATTTTGTTCTCGATGTCACTGAGCTCGCCCTGCAACTGCAAGAAATTAGTATTGGCCTTAAGGTCAGGATAGCTCTCTGAGACGGCAAAAAGCGTCTTAAGCGAAGAGGTGAGCATATTGTCAGCTGCGATCTTTTCGTCGATGCTACCGGCGCTCATGGCCATGGTGCGAGCCTTAGTTACATTCTCCAAAGTGCCACTTTCGTGTTTGGCATAGCCTTTGACTGTCTCTACGAGGTTTGGGATAAGGTCGTATCTCTGCTTCAATTGCACGTCGATATCTGAGAATGACTGTTCTCTAACCAGCCTTAGTTTGACTAAGGTGTTGTAAATCATGATTAGATAACCAGCTGGTACCACGAGTAAGGCCAGCAGCAAGCATACGCAGACTAATATAATGACAAGGACTTCCATTTGTTAATTATAATAATTAAACTAATACACAAAAAATTATAACATCTAGCGCTTAATAGTGGATATTGTTATATTCATTAAAGATGAAAATAAACTCGAAAATATTTGTAATTCTTTACGCGCCAATAATGTTGGGATTATTCGGGCTAGTTGCTCAGCCACAAGTAAATGCGGCTGCGCCAACTCCGCCTACTGCGCCAGCCACAACCGAAGCGACTGCCGAGGGCACTCCTACCGAAGCTGCTCCTGCAGCCACAGTACTGCCGCCGCGCACGCTGCGTTCGGTCGAGAAGCTAAGTGCAGACCTGGCAGACGGGCGAGACATCTTAGTATTTTGGGAACCAGCTCTCGACCCCAGAGTAGAGGGTTATAAAGTGTATCGCGGCAATTCCGCTGAGACGCTGGTGTTTCTAGCAGACGTTTCACTGGAAGAGCGGAGTTACCTAGATATAGGTTTAGAGCTCGATATTGATTACTATTATAGAGTTGATACAGTGGCGGCGAGCTTTGACCCAACTCCATCCGAAGTAAGGCATATCAAGATCTCGGAGACAATTGCCGAATCCGGACAGGAGGGCGACACACCGGTTTCGGCACCTACAGCTGACAATTCACGTTTCTTCATATCCCTCGTATCGCTGAATATGCTAGCAATTGGACTACTGGCCTTAGGTTACATTCTTGTGCGCAGAGCGTTAATTGCTAGGCAATTTAAGGACTACACTCCAGGTCCAAAGTTGAATGCCAAAACTGGCAATCCCGACATCGATATTATTGAAGAGGTCGCTCGCAGACAGGAAGTTAACTAACTAACCAGTTAAGTTGCTAGTGATTCAATATGTCTTTGAGTAGCAGGTATCCCAATTACTACTAAGTATAGTAGGTAACTAAAGGCGCTGGCTAGAGTGAGCGCTATTGTGATCAGCGCCGTACGAATGATTTTATTGCGTGATGATTTCTGGTCCATTACAAGTGTAATCATACCATGTATACTGACAATATGGGCTTCGAAATAGTGTTTTTAATCTGGCTAGCGTTACTGTTAGTGCTAGTGGGAGTAGCTATAAGGTCGTTCATCAAGTTGAGGAAGCTTTCCAGCATCGCCAGCGCTGGCAACAAGTTATTAGTGCTAGGTCTGTTCACGATTTGCTGCTTTGCTGCGTTACTATTTGTCGGTTATCGCGAACTCTTTGCATCATCACCGCAAATTGTAAGTATCGATGGACTGGACTATAGCCAAGGTATGAAGGGTATTTGGACAGATCCAGTATCAAGTATTGTTGTTAATTTTGACAGGCCAATAATTGCAAATGATTTGCAATTAGAACTCGGCCCCGAGCAACCAGGTGGCTGGGAGGTAGCGCCTGCGGAAGGTTTTTTCCCACAGCTACTTGGCTTTAAACGTCGGGCAATTTTTACGCCTGAAAGAACTGCTTACCCAGGCAAAGAGCTACAGCTATACGCCGTAGGTCTTAAATCACTTTCTCAGCAAGGAGATGCGGGAGATAAACTGTTTGAGATAGTGTTGCCTGGTTTGGACAAAGGCGCGGTTATAATGAAGGCAGTTGAAGGTGGAGTGAGTGTTTCCTATCCAGAATCGATTAGTAAGTTATATGAATTCGAACTGTTAGTTACAGACAGTAATGGTCGGGTAATTCCATTGATACAAACTAGGCAGGGCGAGCTTAACTTTCAGCTTGAAGACAAATTGAACCCCAGTGCGACCCTGCAACAATATCGGGCAAGTCTTTTCGCATCTCAAGTAAGCAGGAGTAGTGCCAGCGGTCAAATTGTGGAGAGAAAGCCCAGGGAGCTCTTGGATGTGCTGGAATTTGAGATGAGTGCGGGTTCGGCGGTAGATTTTTCTAAGCAATTGATCTGGCAGGAGCCTGCAAATTACACCACATTGGCAGATTTGCCTCAAAGATTGGAATTCACTTATGGTTCCAAATTGGAGATCAGTGAAGCAGAATTAAAAGGGAGAATTGTTGTAGAGCCGAAGGCTGAATGGGAAGCTGTGGCTCAAGCCCAGAAGCTGACTTTGAACTTCACACGGCCACTTAGTTTTGACACAAATTACACAGTAGTTATTCTATCCGGGAATTCAGATTCAGAAGCCGTGGTGCTTAATTTCCGCACACCTAAGGAGAAATTTCAGCTGGCGGTGCCGCTATTTAAGCAAGAGTTACAGTTTGAGTGCAATTTGACTGCTGCTAGTATGCTACTCAATTATTATGGACATAAGGTCAGCAAAGAACAGATATTTCAGGGCATACCCAAGGACTCAACGCCATTCGACCCTGTTAAGGGCATTTGGGGAGATCCCGAGCTAGGTTTTGTGGGCGATATAACTGGCAGGACGAAGGGGTATGGGGTACATTGGCAGCCAGTCATGGAGTACATCTCACGCTTCCGGCCAGTACAGCTCAAGCGCAACTGGAATCTGGCGGAACTACTGCAAACTGTCAAAAGCGGCCAGCCGGTGATGCTTTGGTGGCAGAATGGTCGCTCCGCTAGGGACGTTCTCAGCTGGAAGACGCCAGCCGGTAAACAGATAGATGCTATCAATGGCATGCACTCCGAGATAGTGATTGGTTTTGAGGGTGGGCAAGAGTCGCCAGAGTATATTTTAGTTAATGACCCTTGGAGAGGTTTTAGGAGGGTTCATATAAGTGAGTTTACCGAACTATGGAAACTGTATTCCAACACCGCCATCTATTAGAGCGGCTAGTTACTATTTGTAGCACTATTTTGATGGTGCTAATTGGAGCATCGCTTTTGGCGGGGGTGTTTGCGGGCGATATCCAGTTCTGGGACGAAGCTACCAACCTGCAAGTAATTGTGGAGAGCTCAGCTGAGCAGGATTTTTGGAACTTACGCTACCAAGGAGAGTATTTTTGGGAAAAGCCGCCGCTTTTCTATTGGGCAGGAATTACAATTTACAAACTGGCGGGCAGCAACCCAGCTCTACTACCATACTTAATGCGGGGGTTTACAGCTTTCGTCTCATTCTGCCTAATCTCTATT
>CALFHW010000191.1 GCA_937876695.1 uncultured bacterium | reverse complement strand
CAAATCCACAATATCGATGCAGAGAAGACACTGGTTCTAGATATTAGTAAGCCAAATGAGGAGTTACTGCAAAATATGCGCAAGCAGACCCGCTACAGCATCAATAAGGCGGGTAAAATGGGCGTGACCATTCGCGAAGATAGCAGCGCCGCAGGTGTCGCTGAGTTTTATGAGATCCACAAAGATACAACTATGAGACAGAAATTCATCTCTTATGATCTCGAGTATTACCAGAAGGCTTTCAGCTGCTACAACGCAGGCGGCAGCGAGCTGCGCTCGCATGTACTACTTGTTGATTACGAAGGGAAGACTATTGCCGGAGCGATCATTATAATCTTTGGCCAGAAGGCGTTTTACTCCGATGGGGGCTCGCTGACCGAGTTTGCAAAAATCCCAGCCTCATACGCCATCCAATGGCACGCCATCAACCTTGCTAAGGCAGCTGGTTGTGTCAGTTATAACTTCTGGGGTGGAGTTTCACCAGATAAAAATGATACCAATTACCCTTGGTATGGAATCGACCTATTCAAGAGAGGCTTTGGGGGCGAGCGGGTTGAATACATGCATCCTAGGGATCTTCCGCTAACACCTCGTTACGCAATGGTTTGGCTATGGGAGTTAATTGAGAAGACGAGAAGGGGATACTGATTTATGAGAATATTACTTACTGGAGGTGGTTCAGGAGGGCATCTAAATACCTCGCTAGCTCTGGCAGAGTATCTGCAGCGCAAGGAGCCTAAGATCTATGAGCAACTGATATTTATCGGCGGCACCAAGGGCATGCAAGGGGAACAAACGGGCAGCATCGAGAGTCGTAAAATTCCAGAGCGGGGGATAAAATTCTTTGGCATCAGTAGCGGTAAACTCCATAGGCCGGTTAACCTCAAGACCTTATCAGGTCTTTTGGGTTCGGTTTGGGGGATAATCGAGTCATATAGAATTATCAGGCGCGAAAAACCTGAGGTGGTATTTTCAACTGGCGGCTTTGTCACAGTGCCAGTAGTAATAGCGGCATTCTTAAGAGGCGTGCCAGTTGTGATTCATGAGCAAACTCTGACTGCTGGGCTGGCCAATCGAGTGGCGGCCAAATTCGCTAAAAAAATATTAGTCACTTTCCCACAACCACAAAAGGGCTTTCCCCAGGGAAAAGTTATTCATACCGGCAATCCCATTAGAGCTTCGAGGTTTGGTAGAGATCTGCCTACTGGTCTTGATAAAGATGTAGAGACTTTTTTAAAGCAGGTTGAGACTCACTCTAAAGTTGGCGGTAAGTTTATCTTTATGACAGGCGGCGGTCTGGGTTCGCACCGCCTAAACGTATGGGCTGGTGAGAATTTGGCTAAACTAGCTGAACTTGGGATGGTGCTGTTACAGGCTGGTGAGAACTCGGTAAATAATGACCTTGCGATGCTAGAGAAGGTGAGGTCTAGTCTACCAGATCATTTACAGCAGCGAGTAAAAGTAGTGAAGTGGTTCGGCGATGAAATAGGGTTTATTTACACCTACGCAGATATTGTCATCGCCCGTCCAGGTGCAAATACTGTACTCGAGCTTTTAGCGAGGGAAAAGAAGGCGGCGTTTGTGCCCATCGCCTGGGCAGCAGGTGGTGAGCAGCAAAAAAACGCCGAGTATTTCTGTGCAAATCAAGAAGGTCAAATTGTGGAGCAATTAGTGATCGATCAGGAGTTGTTGCCAGCAGTAGAGTCGCTAGTGGATAAACAAGCAAAGCCTTCTGCGCATCTGGTCAAACAAGACGCCGTGGAATCAATCTGGAGAGAGCTCCAGGCTATTTGTTCATCTTCACGATAACTATAAAATCTTCTTTATTTGGCGCACTGGTAAAGGGCGCAGTGCTTCCTGGTATCAGTTTAACCCCAAAGGCTTCTTCCAGCTCTTTAGCGGTCTTGGGCGCTTTGCCAGCGCTAAAGTCGAAGATTTGAATGTCACCCCAACCGCTGCGCATTGCCAGGGCGTTTTGGCTAATTGTGGCAGCGCCTTTATATTTTTCTAGTCCAGCTGTCAGTGCGTCGCTAGCAGGCTTAGTACCGATTAGATTTGAATAAACAAATACTGTAGCGGCCTCGGGTTGATTGGTCGGAGCATTATACAACTCTTGCAGGTAGTCTTTGACCTTACAGTATTCGTCTTTGCGATCTTTGCACTCCTTAGAGTTGAATTGCACGGGAGACAAGTAATAGCCTGCGCGCAAGTGTAGTCCGCCTGAAGTTCTAGGCCGGGTGATGAGCTTATTTAAGCCGCCCAGAGTGTCATCTAAGATTACCTGGTAGATGCTATCGGTTTTTTCAGCTTCGATAAATTTATTGGCCAGAGAAAGCCCTGCCCTAATATCATCGATTGAAATAGGACTGAACAATGCATTTTTCTGGAATGATTGATATAGCTCCAGTATCTTAAATGGGTCTGAGCGCAAGTCGCTGTTCATGAGCCTTTGCTTCAGAGCATCGAGTACTTGCTGCTGGCGACGGGCTCTATCAAAGTCGCTGGTAGTTTGCCTGGAGCGTGCGTATTTGAGCAGTCTGTCTGTATCTATGAACTGGTAGCCTTTGCTAAAGTAGACCGACTCAAAGCCGCTGCCTTTTTCGCGTGGGTAGTACTCGCGGATATTTCTAGGTACGTCAATGTACAACCCTTTCTTACCGTCTTTTTCTTCACCGACTGCGTTAATTATATCTTTGAATCCGTCATAGGAAATGACAGCGTAGTAGTGGTTATTGAAGCCGGTGATGCTGGTGACATACCTGAGCATAAAATCAACTCCCCCTGTGGGGCATTTGCCATCTTCTGCTAACTTATAGATATGATTTATAGACTTGTAGTACTGTCTGTCTTGTTTGGCGCAGGGTTCAACTACAGTCACTCCGGTATCTCTTGGGATGCTGAACATGAATACTGCGCCAGTAGTATTGTTTACAACTACCTGGATAATGGTATCGATATCCCTGTCTTTACCAGAGAATTTTGTCCCGTCGAATTTTAGGTCTCTGCTATCAATTCCCATAATCAGCAGGCCTGTATAGTCATCTGTATTCTTAATGCCTGGTGTCAGCAGATTCCCGGCTAGGTTGAGACTGCTACCAGCAGCGTCAACTAGACTATCGCCTAGGTTACGGCCGGTGGTATTGTAGTCATGAACTGCATAAATATTGGCCGCAAATAGCAAAAACACGATAACACCAAATATAATATTGAGCTTGCGCAAAGGGTTGTAGCTGCGCGTATGATTGTCGCCAGTCGCCAGTTTACTATCGGGCAAAGTACTATTCTCCATTCTTAATTGAATTCTGGCCATACTCAGTTGTAGTTAAGTTAGTGTATAATTTTGACATGTCTCTGCAAATTAACAACCTAAGTGTATCTTTAGCAGACGGTCTCCCTATTCTAGACAATTTCTCACTAGAAATAAACCCCGGAGAGGTACATGTACTCATGGGGCCAAATGGCTCTGGAAAGTCCAGTCTAGCTAAGAGTCTACTGGCTCATCCGGATTACGAAGTGACTTCTGGTAGCATAATGGTGGATGGCAGCGACTCAACAGAGATGGAAACTACCGATAGAGCTAAGGCAGGGCTATTTCTAGCGCATCAATATCCGGTCGAAGTACCTGGCCTTCATCTGACCCAGTTTTTGCGCATGTCTTATAATTCCTTATTCCCTGATGATAAGAAGTCTGTCCGGCAGTTTAGGCAAATTATGCGGGAGTATCTGCCTAAGGTCGGTCTGGATGAAAGTTTCATGGATCGCAACCTCAACGAGGGGTTTTCTGGCGGAGAGAAGAAAAAATGTGAAATCCTGCAAATGCTAATTCTCAATCCCAAGTATGTCATATTGGATGAAACAGACTCAGGGCTAGATATTGATGCCACCGGCCAGATATTTACAGCCCTATCTGAGATAATTGCCAGTCGTAAACAGATGGGTGTACTTATCATTACCCACTATCACAAGGTCCTTGAGTATATCGAGCCAGGATTCGTACACGTGATGATCGCTGGGAAGCTCAAAACCTCGAGTGCAGGCAAAGAGCTCGCAGATAAAATTGAAAAACATGGTTATGCCTACTTTACAGCAGCGTAAGACCAATGCCGGCGAGCTTATAGAGGCCGAGGCTAAGATCGCTGCAGACATAAACGCCGATTATCAAGAGAAATACGGATTCTCGGATGACGTTAAGAATACAATTGATTTTGGACCTGGCATCGATGAGCAGAAGGTCAGAGCCCTTTCAGCCCACAAAAATGAGCCCGAGTGGATGCTGGAGCTGAGGCTTAGGGCCTTTCGCTACTTTCTAGAGCAGAAGATGCCGGCCTGGGGCGGGGACCTTTCTGGCCTTAATTTTGACGATATACATTATTTTGTAAAGGCAAGCGAAAATATAGGTCGAAGCTGGGATGAAGTTCCGGAGAAGATTAAATCAACTTTTGAGAAACTGGGTATCCCGCAAGCTGAGAGAAAGTTCCTAGCTGGGGTTGCTAGCCAGTATGAATCAGAAGTTGTCTACCATAAGCTGAAAGAAAAGTGGGCTAAACTGGGCGTGGTCTTTGAGGATACTGATACCGCCCTGCAAAAATACCCAGAACTATTTAAGAAGCATTTTGGCAAGATCATCCCCTTTGCTGACAATAAATTCGCTGCACTAAATACCGCTGTCTGGTCTGGCGGCTCGTTTATTTATGTCCCCAAAGGAGTAAAAGTAGAGATCCCCTTGCAGGCCTATTTCCGCATCAACGTGCGCAATATGGGACAGTTCGAGCGCACTCTGATCATAGTGGATGAGGGTGCTGAAGTCCATTATATCGAGGGCTGTACCGCGCCTACGTATACCACTGACTCGCTGCACAGCGCGGTGGTAGAAATCGTGGTGGAGAAGGGTGCGCGTTGTCGATATACTACGATTCAAAACTGGTCGGACAACGTCTACAATCTAGTTACCAAACGCGCCTTTGCAAAACGGGATGCGGTAATGGAGTGGGTGGACTGCAATCTAGGCTCGAAAGTGACCATGAAATACCCCTCAGTATATTTAATGGAGCCGGGCGCTCACGGTGAGGTGTTGTCAATTGCCTTTGCAGGCAAAGGCCAGCAGCAAGATACTGGCGCCAAAATGCTGCACTTAGCTCCGCGTACTTCTAGTCTGATCATGTCCAAATCCATCTGCCTTCAGGGAGGGCGCACTAGTTACCGCGGCATGATCAAAATCCCCAAAGGATCGAAGAAGTCTAAGTCGAACGTCATTTGCGATGCTTTGATACTGGACTCTGAGTCGCGAACCGACACTTATCCATACAACTTTATAGACGAAAGAGAGGTGAGCTTAGGGCACGAAGCCAGTGTTTCGCGAGTTTCGCAAGAACAATTACACTATCTTATGTCTAGAGGGCTTTCAGCAGACGAGGCGGCATCAATGGTGGTGGCTGGCTTTATCGAGCCAGTAGTTAAGCAGTTGCCACTGGAATACGCAGTTGAGCTAAATGCCCTAATCGAGATGTCGATGTCTGGTAGCGTAGGCTAGAATACCGCAATCACAAAGTCGATTGCCACTGGAATCAAAATGATCACTGTGATTGTAACCAGTACCCTGATAGCCACGAATAACTCCTGCCAGACTTGCGCAGACATTAGTTTGTTGAACTTAAAGTTCAGTTTAAAAGGAGCGTCTTTGACAGGCATTTTCTCAAAGAATAGCAGTGCAATGGAGGCTAGCAGAATAATTCTAGCGGCGATACTCAGGGTTTCGGTAAACATCATACTCAGCGAGTAGAGCACAAGGGCTGCGCCAGTAAAAGCGGCGGCATTACTGATTAGCTTCCCCTCAAGGCTGACCTTGCGGATTTGCTGGATAATGCTGGCTAGGAATATACTAACTGCTAGTAGTCCCAGTGTCCCATAACTAAGCAGCAGACTGCTAGCGTCAACCGCGCTAGGCGTGAGACCAAGTCCTAAGATAACTTCGGTGGCGCCTGGAAATCTCTCCATAGTGGCTCCCAGAACTTGCAGCGCGTTTGTTATAAACTGCGGTTTGAGCAGAAAACTCACTACCGAAAGTATTGTGACCCCGCTTACTCCAAATAGAATAAGCTTTGTACGCAGGGTGATAGAGGCTTTCTTGCTGAGTGC
This sequence comes from uncultured bacterium, assembly GCA_937876695.1. Lineage (GTDB taxonomy): Bacteria > Patescibacteriota > Dojkabacteria > CALFHW01 > CALFHW01 > CALFHW01. The sequence continues at coordinate 7,174 of CALFHW010000191.1, read as the reverse complement.
ATGGCCGATTTCGCTGACCAGCGACCTAACTCTGTTCAGACTAGTTCTAGGTGTAATAACCACGAAAATAAGCAGCGCTAAGAAAACTAGCACGAACTGCCCTTGTGCAATTGCACTGAGTATAAATGGTAAGGCAATAATTATTATCAATAAAGAAAATACCTTGTTAATTGTAGATTTGAATTGAATTAGTCCACTAATAGCCACAACTACCCCAGATAATGTAATTAAGTTGATTCCTAGAGTTAATTTGGAAGGCCTCCCGAGCATGCCAGCTATGTCACTAGGTAAACCATTTACTAAGATTAGTAGTATGGCTAGACCCAGAACCCAGATTAGTTTCTTTCTTAGTTTAGGATAGTTATTGAGAACGATTTGCATTAAGTATAGTGTCACAGCGGAGAGCAGGAGTACGCCTACACTCCAGTTATTGTCAGCGCTCAGGCTGGCATAGGAGCTGCTGCTAGCTTGTACTAAGGTGAGTACCAAAAGCGCGGTGATGCTTGTCAGTAAGGTGATATCGTACTTGATTTGTGGAAAGCTACTAGCTCCGAAGTACAAGAGGCGAACAATTCTGCTGGCTAGTAAAACAACTACGGCGGTGATCCATAACTTGATAGCAGATTCGGCATTAATGGAACTCAATACCCCGAATATAATTACTAGTACGGCTAAAATGTCGACTGCTGATAGAATCTTGGCAAAGGTGAACTTAATCTGTGGCAGCGAAAGCTTTATTTTCTTGTTAATCATGCTTATAATCTAACACATGATTCAAAAACATATCAAACTCATACCAGGGAAAATTCTGGCCGAGATGAAGCTCGCGCAATTGCAGAAATTCATCACAGAGAACTCAGAAGGCCAAGTAAATGGCCTAGGGGCGCCGAGGTTAGAGATTTTTCAGTTAGGCGACGACCCTGCCAGTACTATCTATACTGATCTAAAAGCCCAGAAAGCTAAGCAAATCGGCATAGATGCACGTGTCTCCAGGTTTCTGCTAACTGAGATTGAACAGCTGAGAGGGGCGCTAATTCAGGCTAGCAGCGATCCGCAGGTACACGGCGTGATGCTACAGTCTCCTTTGCCAGGAATTTCGTGGGATATTGCTAGAGAAGTTTTTAATCTGATAGCGCCTGCAAAGGATGTTGACGGCTTGACTGCGCAAAGCATGGGCCAGATTTGGCAACAGAAAAGCCTAGCAGAGATCTGGGATAATCCTGCGGGCTTTATTTCAGCCACTCCTCTAGGAGTTATGGACTGCTTAGCCTGGGTGGCAGCGGAAGAAGGGCAGGATATTGAAAGTTTTCTAGCAGGTAAGGAAGTGCTTATCATCAATAGGTCAAACATTGTCGGTAAACCACTAGCTGCGCTGATGCTAGCGGGCAATGCTACTGTGAAGCTCGCGCATAGTGCCACTAGGGATCTGGCAGCGCAAATTAAAACTGCAGACATCATTCTAACTGCCACCGGAGTTTCGCAACTGATAAAGCTAGAGGACCTGAAAGCAGGTCAAGTGGTAGTTGATATCGCAATTACCAAAAAGCCTGATCAGCAAGGTGTTGCAGGAGATTTGGACTTAACTGGGATAGACGCTTCGGCAGGTATCGGAACTGATGGGGATGTTGATCATAATGACCCCGTCTATATCGCTCCCGTACCAGGTGGTGTGGGGCCGTTGACCATTGTTAATTTGCTTCAAAACACTCTGTTGAGTTACAGTAGAGGTAGGCTAGGAAAGTTCTCCTACCGGGAGTTAAATTTAGCAATGTCCAGCAATGATACCTCAAATTCTCAAACAAACTGATCCGCAGCTGGCTAGTTTATTGGAACTAGAAGAAAACAGGCAAGAAAATACTCTGAGTTTGATTCCTTCTGAGAACCACACACATCTGGCGGTGATTGCTGCTTTAGGATCTGTATGCACAAATAAGTATTCGGAAGGTTACCCTGGTAGACGCTATTACAACGGCAATGAATTCATCGATCAAATTGAGAATCTAGCCAGAGAAAGAACTAAGCAGCTGTTTAATGCTAAATTCGCCAATGTGCAGGCATATTCTGGCTCTCCTGCAAATTTAGCCGTGTATTTTGCGCTCTTAGAGCCAGGCGACAATGTTATGGGGCTCGAGCTTTCGCACGGCGGACATTTGACTCACGGGGCTAAGGTCAGTTTTAGCGGTAAGTGGTTTAACCAGCTCTCCATCAAAGTGGGCGCAGATTACATCATCGATTATGACGAGCTAGAGAAGGCAGCGCTGGAGTTTAAACCAAAAATGATTATCGCCGGTATTACGGCTTATCCGTTGGAGATCAACTACAAGAGGCTATCACAGATTGCCAAGGCTTGCGGGGCATATCTCGTTGCCGATATCTCACATACCAATGGTTTCGTGATCGCAGGTCTTCATGCTCATCCTCTGGAGATGGGTGCAGATGTGGTCATGACAACTACCCATAAACTCCTTAGAGGGCCGAGGGGGGCGGTTATCGTCACCAATGATGAAGTAATTGCTAAAAAAATAGACAAAGCCATCATGCCGGGCTTGCAAGGAGGTCCGCACAATCATCAAACTGCTGCCATCGCAGTTGCAATGGAGCAGGCAATGCAGCCTGAGTACAAAGACTATGTAAAGCAGGTGGCCAAAAATGCTCAGGCTATGGCAAAGGTTCTTTCAGCAGCAGGGATAGAGCTAGTGGCAGGCGGCACTCAAAACCACTTAATGCTGCTGGACCTGCGCCCTCTGAATATAAGTGGCAAAGAGGCTGCCGATCTACTTGAATCTGCTGGCTTGGTAGTGAATCCCAACTCTATCCCCAATGACCCAGCTCCTCCACTCAAGCCATCTGGCATTCGTATCGGCACGCCAGCAATTACGACTAGAGGTCTAGGTGAGAAACAGGCGAGTAGGGTGGCTGAGTTGATTGTAGGGTTGCTCAAAGGAAGTATCGCAGCTGAGATCGCCAAAACTGAGGTCGCTGAGCTATGTAAAACCTACCCAGTCTATCCAGATGGGGTATAATGCAAATTATTTGCATTATTAAACAACCTAGAATGATCTGTGCAATTAGTTAATGAGTAGATAACTACTCTCTGCCTAGGAAGCAATCTAGCCTAATAGGGTCGCCACCAGGGCTACTGCTACTGATTTCTGCAGGGCAGACGGCGTTTTCTCTGCGTTTGATTACAAATTCTTCATCGACAGATGGCAGCTTGACTTGCGAATCTAGAAAGTCGCTGGGCTTATACCTAGTGCTAGTTAGGTTCCATACTTGCACATAAGTGACATAGCCGAAAAATACCGCGCTCAACGTAGTAATTATCAGAAATAACCTAGCCGGGATACTCCTGGAGAACAACAAAACCCGGTCCCTAACACTCACACCTTCGGTCTCAGACACCATGCTACCAATGAATCCGCCAATACCTAAGCCAAATAACCCGCCCGTAACCATGCGCATCAGATTTGTAGAGACATAGATGGGCGTATTGCCACCGATTGAAAACATTGAGGCAATGGTCTGAATACCTCCATCTAAGGCAATTGGCATGGTTAGCGGCAATACGTGGTACCACTTGAGCCCCTTGATTTTGAATATCTTGATCAGTACCACCGATACAAGTACAGCGCCCCAGATGGCCATGTCTCTGGTACACCATGCGCATTGGTGGTCTGCGACATGAAGAGACCGCCAGTGAATCTGATGACACATAAATGAGTAGATGAAGTAAATAACTCTGGCAGGGAAAGTGGCTCCCATACTTTGCAAAATTGGCGCCAAGACAGGTAGGATGTTAATAACCACCAGAAAGGCTATCACCATATTGCTAAATTTGACGTATTTGCCCCAATTAATTCTCTTCATCAAGATACAGTGCTGTAATTTTAAACTGCGGCGTGATTTGCCCTCTCCATTCATTATATCCTAGCGAGCCGACAAAACTATGCTGTTTTTCATTAATATTTTTTAACTCTAGGTCGTGGTTGAACCAAATTAGCTCGTAGCTTCCAGTGGGGGTCTGTTGTTTGGCTGAGAGGTGTCGGTTTTCTTGCCCAAATTCACGGTAGCTACCTAGTATTATCTGCTTTAATAGCATTTTGGGCGGTTCGAACTCCTGGCCGAAAGGCTCTAGCAGTTTTAGCGAATCAATTTCGGCAATGCTGACAGTTTCAGGGGTGATAACTAGATCGATTTGGCGCTCTAAAGTGAAGTTGGAGGGCTGGAGTTTGACAGCCTGACTAGCAATCCCTTCTTTGAAGGCAGCTAGGTTTTTATCTAACAAGGTAAAGCCAGCGGCTTGGGCGTGCCCGCCGAATTTCACTAACAGGTGCTGCTGACTAGCAATTAGCTCGGTAATATTTACCTGTCCACTGCTGCGAGCAGAGCCTACCCAGTCACCTTGGTGATTTTGGGTAGCAACTAGACTAGGTAGCCCCGTCGCTTCTTGGAGCTTGCCAGCGATTAAGCCCACGATTCCTTCTTTCCAGTCCGGGTTAGTGAGGATAGCTACGCTGGCATCGGCAGCGATAGTAGCCATTTCTGACAGGGCTGCCTTGGTATGATCTTGTCTCTCCCGATTTAGAAGTTCCAGGTTATTTGCTAGCTCGGCCGCCGCCTCCTGTGAGCGGGTGCAGAGTAGTTTTAGAGCGATAGTTGCATCCTCCATCCGACCTGCAGCGTTGATCCTCGGACCTAACACATACCCCAGTTCGTAGACTCCTACTTTGGATAGGTCGATTCCTGCTACTTGTGCTAACGCTTTAAGACCTTGGTTATTAGACTTACCCATTTGAGCTAGGCCAATTTTGACAATGTCTCTATTGATTCCCAGAAGCGGCATTTGGTCGCAGACAGTGGCTAGCGCAGCCAGTTCGAGGGATTCTAGCCTAGAACCTTCAATTGATTGATCATCAATACTCGCCATACTGTCTTTTAGCTGCCCGCGGATCTCGCCAGTCAGCATCCAGGAAATTGCGGCGGCGCAGATTTCTGGCCAAGGGAATAGACCAGTTAGTCTGGGGTGGACCAGCAGCTGCCCCGGTTGAACGACATCGGCTGCAGCCAAAGGTTTGTCAGCGCTAAAGTCAGGCGGCAAATGGTGGTCGGTGATAATCACTTCCAGCTTACCATTTGCTGCAGCAATGCTAGAGAGCAGTTCAGCATCCTTAATCCCACAATCAACAGTGATTAAGAGCACTTCTTGTCCTTCTTCAACTTCTGCCAGCTCCGCTTTCAGTCGAACTTCATTTATACCATAGCCTTCGCTATAGCGGTTAGGGATGATGGGTTTGACCAGTTTATATCCCAGCTCCCAATACAAAAACCGCCACAAAATCGCGGTGGCACAGACACCGTCGACATCATAATCGCCGTAGATAAATATCTGCTTGCCAGCTTCCATAGCGGTGATGATTTTTGCAGCAGCCACTAAGGCACCTGGAAGCGTTTCGGCTGACTTAAAGAGCCTCTCAGCATCGCTAGAAAGCAATTCCAACGCCTGCTTTGCCTCTCTTATACCTCTATTCCATAGAAATTGCACCGCCAGCTCGCTGATCCCAGGGAAATTTGCAGAAATGCCTGTGTGCAGCTTTTGTAACTGCTTAAGTTCCTGAGAGCTTAACTCCTTAGGCAATTTCCAGCTCAGTTTTCGTTTCGAGCTCACGACTTGGCTTCTTTTTCAGCCTTATCTGCTTTATTCTCAAGTGCTTGTTCCAGTTTTTGCACGCGATTGATCACAAATACCACTAGGAAGGTGATGATAATTGCATAAATAAATGGGGTAATTAGACTGGCTAGATCGCCCAAGGTATCGCTGAAAATGGCTCTGATCGCTGGCTCAACCGCTGATGAGATAAAATTCTTGATAGCGTCATTCCAAGCTAAACCGGCAACTAAAGTAAGCGCCGAAATGATCAACTGCAGGCTCCTAATTAATGATTGCTTGGTCTCTGATAGAGGGGAAATCATCAGATTGATCTTTCTCTCTACAATTTTCTCGGTTTTTTCAACATTTTCAGCTTTACTAGTTTTATCAGTAGCTTTTTTAGTTTTTGTAGGCATTTTTTGTGAAGATCAATTTAACTAACTCTCTAGAAGCTCAATGACTAATGCTTTTACCGCTTGTGGCTCCACCGCGCCTTTGGTCTGCTTCATAATTTGTCCTACAAAGAACATAGCCACACCGGGGTTCTTGGCATAGCGCTGTTTGGCGCCCTGCTCAGCTGCGATTAGCTCGCGAGCTATAGCTTTAACATCAATTTGATTATCGATAAGTAGTCCTTGCGCCGCTGCGAATTCGTTTACCTGAGCTGCGTTCTTCAATTCGGTATTCTCCAGTAATTTCTTGAAGTTGCTGGAGTTTACTTTGCCAGATAGTTTTAGCTGAATGCTGGCCGCTAGTGCTTCTGCTGCCATGTAACTGTTTTGGCTACTTGACTGGGCCTGGTCGGCAGTCTCTCTAGCCTCTGAAGCATCGCTCATCCCCACGATATACTTTGCAATTTCTAGCGCTAACTCTTGTTCACTTCCCAGCGCTACCAGGTAGCTCTCAAACTGCCTGGCAAGATCAGCTTCCGCTACGATCACCTCAGCCATCTCCTGTGTCATGCCTAGGCCCATATATTTGAGCAAAAGCTCTTGAGGTAGAGCTGGCATGCTGCTTCTAATGCCTTGCAAAAACTGCTCACTAAACTCTAGTGGCGGGATATCTGGCTCTGGGAAATACCTGTAGTCATCGGCAGTCTCTTTGCTGCGTTGCGAACTGGTCTTACCAGTCATATCCCGAGCACCTCTAGTCTCTTGTTTAGGAGTTTCTCCGCTTTCGAGGATTTCTGCTTGCCTTTCGAATTCGGTTTCGAGCACTTTTTGTAGGAGCGATATTGAGCCGATGTTTTTGACTTCCACTTTATATTTCGGCAGTTCGGACAGACCTTTGAGGCGCAAGCTGATATTGAGTTCATAGCGCATTTGTCCTTTTTCCATGTCGCCGTCGCAAACCCCAAGATAGCGCACTATCTGCCTCAACCTTTTGGCAAAATAGTCGATCTGTTCACCGTTGCGAAAATCAGGTTCGGTGACTACCTCGATAAGAGGTACTCCAGCTTTGTTGAAATCCAGATAGGTTGAACTGCCTTTATGCACTGACTTGCCGGTATCTTCCTCTAAGTGAATT
>CALFHW010000190.1 GCA_937876695.1 uncultured bacterium | reverse complement strand
AGTGCCTGCCAACCACGTGCCAGAAGCATCGGTAATACGTGGGACACAAGCGTTATCCGGATTTACTGGGCGTAAAGAGATGCGTAGGCGTCTATTTAAGTTTTCTGTTAAATCTATCCGTTCAACGGATAAACTGCAGGAGATACTGGGTAGATTGAGTAAGGTAGGGAAGAAGGGAATTCCTGGTGGAGAGGTTAAATTCGTTGATATCAGGAGGAACACCAATGGCGAAGGCACTTCTTTGGACCTTTACTGACGCTAAGGCTCGAAAGCGTGGGGAGCAAAACGGATTAGATACCCGTGTAGTCCACGCTGTAAACTATCCCTGTTAGATGTCTGTCTAAATCTTTGAATTCCCGCAAGGGATGGATTGGATTCGATGGGTGTCGCAGCTAACGCGTTAAACAGGGCGCCTGGGGAGTACGGTCGCAAGACTAAAACTCAAAGGAATTGACGGGGACCCGCACAAGCAGTGGAGCGCCTGGTTTAATTCGATGATCAGCGAAGAACCTCACCTAGGCTTGAAGTGTAGCTGCAACGCCGGTGAAAGCCGGAATCCTTCGAGGGTGCTACATAGGTGCTGCATGGCTGTCGTCAGCTCGTGTCGTGAGATGTAGGGTTAAGTCCCACAACGAGCGCAACCCCTATCTGATGTTAAAATTACTTCAGAGACTGCCCCATCTCAGTGGGGAGGAAGGAGGGGATGACGTCCAGTCTTCATGGCCCTTATGTCTAGGGCTACACAGACGCTACAATGGCTATTACAATGGGTTGCCAAACCGCGAGGTGGAGCTAATCCCATCAAAAATAGTCTCAGTTCAGATTGCAGGCTGCAACTCGCCTGCATGAAGTCGGAATTGCTAGTAATCGTGCATCAGCGTGGCACGGTGAATACGTTCTCGGGTCTTGTACACACCGCCCGTCAGGGCATGGGAGTCGCTCTTGCTCGAAGTCCTGCTATATGTAGGCCGACAGTAAGGGTGGCGACTGGGCTTAAGTCGTAACAAGGTAGCCGTAGGGGAATCTGCGGCTGGATTACCTCCTTTCTAAGGAGTACCCTAAACCTCTGAGAGGTTTAGAAGAAACCCGATCTAAAAGTCATAAAATTAAGTCAATTAACGTACTTGTCACTTTAAAGTTTTTAAGGATCCGTGTATTATTTACACACAGATCGTTCTTTAAAATTTGTATTTCAGCAGGCCAATCCCGACAAGTCGGGAGAGCTTATCTCTAATCAAGATCAGCTTTAAACTGTGGTCATTGAACAAGAAGCAGGCCAATAGCTCAGCTGGCTAGAGCGCACCTCTGATAAGGGTGAGGTCCATGGTTCGAGTCCATGTTGGCCTACCATTTAAACTATTAGTTGTTTTTGAGTGCACTAAATCTCAGATTGAGTGCTGACCAAATTCAACCTACTAGTTGAATTTGGGGTCTTAGCTTAATTGGTAGAGCACTTCATTTGCAATGAAGGGGTTATGGGTTCGAGTCCCATAGACTCCACAATGTTGAAATACAGTTAGTAATTAGGTTTTAAGAGTTAGTTACTTAAAATCTAATAACTGACAAGCAATTGTCATTGTGATTGTTCTTTAACAACTGAATAGAAAGAAAAAATTCATTTTTACCGAGAAAGTAAAAAAGAGCATATGGTGGATGCCTTGGTACAAGAAGCCGATGAAGGACGTGTCAAGCTGCGTTAAGCCTCGAGAAGCTGCTAAAAAGCGTTTTACTCGGGGATGTCCGAATGGGAAAACCCATCTCGATTTATCGAGATATCATACAGCCAATACATAACTGTATAGAAGGTAAGCTAGCGAACTGAAACATCTTAGTAGCTAGAGGAAGAGAGACCAATAGGTTATTCCCTTAGTAGTGGCGAGCGAACAGGGAAATAGTTTAAACCATAAAAGTATTTAGCTTTGACGGACTCTGCTTTGCGGAAGATGTCATTGTCTAGCCTGTTTGGAGGTATATACATTATGGTGTTGTAGGATGCACTTTTCTAAGGGCCAAAAACTTTAGAGGCAAGTCAAAAAATTGTTTTATACTGGAACTTTACTGGAATGTAAGGCCATAGATCGTAACAGCCGAGTACAGGAAATTTAACAATCTTGCTTGAGTGTAATCCTGAGTACTACCATATAGGCGAAACCTGGTAGGAATCATCCAGAACCATCTGGAAAAACTAAACACTTCTTGTAACCGATAGTGAACCAGTACCGTGAGGGAAAGGCGAAAAGAACCCCTGTTAGGGGAGTGAAATAGATCCTGAAACCATATGCTTACAAGCAGTTGGAGTCCGCTTAGGCGGATGACAGCGTGCCTATTGAAGAATGAGTCTGCGAGTTATTTGGCAGTGCAAGGCTAAGATGCTATCCATCGTAACCATAGGGAAACCAAGTCTTAAAAGGGCGAAATTAGTACTGTCAAATAGACCCGAAGCCGCGTGATCTAACCATGAGCAGGATGAACCCCATCGAAAG
>CALFHW010000188.1 GCA_937876695.1 uncultured bacterium | reverse complement strand
AAGTCTACGATCTTGCAGGTGGCCTTCCGTAAGATTTAGAATTGATTGTTTAGTTTCTTAATCAGGGATTATATTACGCAGAGAATGTTGGAAACGACTAAACATGTGTTATTTTGCCTAATATAACCTAATTCAAATGAGCAAATCCTATATTCTAAAACTAAACACTCTCCATTCACCTTTAGTATTTTTTACGAGGGTTATCAAGTTACACATCATTATATGTCGCATTTTAATAATAAAAGCTTCATTTACTTCACGTAAAACTTTTACGTATGCATTATCTTTTCTTGTATTAAAATTAACTTTAGAACCGATAGCGTAACCAGGTATACTTAAAAGAGCCTTTCTAGCATCACTGAAATCCCCCCAATCACTAAAATTCTCATATAGAACCAAGTCTTGCATGTCATTTTGTGAAAGTCGGTTAGTTTTTAGATTATCTAAAAATTTCACTACAATTCCCAGTATCATTTTTTCTTCTTCTGATTGGTTATTGTAGATATCCATAACTGATTCATCTGTAGCATCTTCCCCGACAATATTTGACCAATAGGGTGAGTTCACAACTTTTTTAGACTCAGACTTAGATTTCCCGATGCGAACAAGTGGAGAAACGGTTGGGTTTGTATGGTTCATGTTAGGTGATTTCCCTATCAAAAACTGATCTAGATCTTCCAGAATTTTCTCAATGGGTATTAAAAATTCCTTAAGACAAAAGTATCGGAGACTTTCATCACTATTGCTAAGTCTCTTTATTCTTTTTTTGTCAGCATGTAGAAGTAAGCCGTAAAGAATATCATCAACTGTTTTTCGCAAACTCAATTCCTTCCCGTCTGTCAGTACTTGAACTATTGAAGCATCATGGGCATCGCAGTATCTTTTGTGTATCCCATCTAAATAATCATTGTCAGCAGGAAATAACTTCTTAGCAAAGTCAATTACTTTCTTTATGTGTACGCTGTCTTCTCTGGTTATATATTTTCTAATCAGGAACGCGCGCGCATGGATAGCAGTTAGATCTTTTTCTGAGATGATGGAGAATGGTTCTGCGGTGATTTCCAGGGGCAGTTGCGATTTATATCGCTTATACTCTTTCATTGTTATAATGAACAAATCAATGACATTCATTTGATGAGGAAAAGATATACTATTTGTTAATTACTAATCAATAAAAAGCTGACGAGGAGAGTTGAACTCCTGACCCACGGTTTACGATACCGTTGCTCTACCAACTGAGCTACGTCAGCACTAGCTGCTATTTTAACACCTTTGGCAGGTGCTTTGCTGCCAGCTCAAGCAGAATGTTCTTGTCATTCAATTTCGGCTCCTCAATAACTTCATCCAGTAGAATACTCAGCATTCTGCCTATCTGAGGACCCTTGAGCCCTAATTGCTGCATATCGTGGCCGTTTACATCTAGGTCCGCAATTTTCAGCGCCATTTCCTGCGACCTTATCTTGGCGATTCTCTCTGTCAAAACCACTAATTCCTCTGGGTTATAAGCATTCTTAGGGTTGGCACTGGCGTCGGCAATTCGTAGCTTCATCAAATCATCGATCAAATCCTCCCCGCCCACGTTTCTGATAAATCGCCTTACAGCTGAGTCGCTCCATCCTCCTGGTATCGGCTCGCTCTCACCTTCCTGTTCTTGTCTGACTATTTCCAACTCATCGTCTGAGAGATAAGTAGAGTCAGTATATTTCTTGCGCCAGTCGGCATTGGGGTAATAGAACATATGCCAGCGCACTAGACGAGCGGTGCGATCGATTTCTTGTCCGGAGTATTTGAGTCTGCGCATTATCTCGATAGTCATCTTGCTGCCCATTACGTCATGGCCATAAAAGTGTATTCCCTTTTCGTCCTCGCTGCGCGTGCGGGGTTTAGCGATGTCGTGAAATAGCGCGGCTAGTTTAACACTATCTTCAGCGATATCAATAGCTTTGAGCGTATGGGTATAGACATCGTCACTATGGAAATCAGGCTGAACTACGTCCACACCTTCTAAAAGCTCAGGCAATATAATTTTCAATAGTCCACTTTGGCGCATGTACTCAAAGCCTATAGAAGGTTTAGGGCTCTTAAGTAGGAGCTTGTTTAGTTCGTCCCTGACGCGTTCTGCCGAGATATTATCGACAATGGTCAAGGTCTGGCTGATGGCTTTGAAGGTTTGCTCTTCGATTTCGAAGCTGAGATTTGATGCCAGCCTACAGGCTCTTATAGGCCTAAGTCCATCCTCGCTAAACCTGGCTACCGGATCCCCCACCGCGCGCACGATTTTATTTTTGATATCCTCGACACCCTTGAATGGGTCGGCGATGTCTGCTTGATCGAGGTTGCCATCGAGTCTAACTGCGATGGCGTTCATAGTAAAGTCTCTTCTAGCTAGGTCATCTTCGATTTTCTTGGCGAATTCTACTTTCGCTGGCCAGCGTCCGCCATAATAATCGGCTTCGGAACGGTAAGTTGTGACCTCTATATCTACGGTCTCTCCCTGCTCGTTTTCTACAAGTACCCTAATAGTCCCAAATTGCGCTCCGGTAGGGATAGATTTAGGAAAAATACCGGTGACTTCTTCTGGGGTAGCGTTGGTGGCAATATCGTAGTCTTGCGGCTGTCTGCCTAGAATTAGGTCGCGGACCGATCCTCCCACGAGATAAGCCTCAAAACCATGCTCCTGTAGCTGACCAGCAACTGTAGCCACGTACTGGGGTATTTTGTTGCGGACGATTTCTATAAGATCCATATCAGTTATTATAGCTTCAATTGTAATCAGGGTGAAATAAAAGATTGCCCCGAGTCTGCTTTTTAGCCCGGCCGACCCTCTGCTGCCAGAGATCTGCGCTGCGCACGCTAAACTCTCCGAATTTGTAATTTAGATGGTCGATAGCCTTTACGAGTGGTGGGATTTTAGCAGGCAGCAGCAGCTCTTGCCCGGGTAAGGTAAGCCTGTCTACTCCAATTACGGCGTAGCGCACGCCTTCTGATAGCCTATCCTCCCAGTTTAAGCTATTGAGCAGCTCGCAGGCCGCTTCGTAAAGTACGGTGCCGCTGGAGCTAGCCTCGGTCAGGGTTTTCTGCCCGCTGAGAAATAGGCGCCCTCCCCATCCCTGGGAAGGCTCTCCTGCTAGCCTGATAGCTAGGCTTACATCCCTGGCAGATTGTTGGTTTTTACGCAGTCTACGGGCTAGTCTTTCAGCGATTCTATGCAGCAATGCCTTGATGTCGCTACTGGTGGTCGCTGGCTTAGCTAGCGTGTGCGCATGCTGCATCGAGCGACGCGGTTTTTGCTGGGCTGCTTTAACTACATTTCCATAATGCTCGCCTCTGGCGATCAGCTTTAATCTCTCTGAATAGGGACCTACTAATCTAGAGAGGAGACTATCGCTTAGCTGCCTTATATCGTAAGTACTAGTAATGCCGAGTCTGTAGAGTTTAGGCAGGCAGTTGCGGCCTATACCCCAGATATCCTCTAGCTTCATCTGATCGAGATAGTCAAACCTCTTTTCCCAACTAATCTCTGTAAGTCCGTCGGGCTTCTTGAAATCAGAGCCGACCTTGGCTAAGAGCTTATTGCCCGCTATTCCAATAGAGCAGGTAAGCACAGGGTGGATTTTGCTAGCAATAGCTGCTTTCATCTCTAGTGCTACATCTCTAGGCTGCAAATGCGGACGCAATTTAAAATAATCGGTCAAATCAAAGAAAAATTCATCGATGCTATAAACTTCCATATCTTCGGTGTAAACAGATAGTATCTCGGCCAGGCGCTGGTTTACCTCGTAATAGTTATGGTGCGACACCGAGACTGCGATCAACTCCGGACAGATCATTTTGGCCTCATCTAGGCGCATGAAATTTTTCACTCCTTGGGCTTTGGCTTGATAAGAGCAGGTCAAAATAGCTGATTTAGCGTAATTCCCACCCGGGACTATAGCCACGGGTTTGCCCTGCAGCTCTGGGTTGAAGGCTTGTTCCACCGAGGCAAAAAAGGCATTCATATCCAGGTGGAGTATGATTCTGTGTGGTTTGTTCATCTGCATATAGCAGATTATAAACTAAGAACCGATAAAAACCCGAAGAGATTTCGGGTTTCAATAATTAGATTTTTAGGTATTTACCTTGAATAGCACCACGTCGCCGTCGCGCATGATGTATTCTTTGCCT
>CALFHW010000187.1 GCA_937876695.1 uncultured bacterium | reverse complement strand
TTGGCGGCTGCGATATTACTGCTTAGTATTTGCGAAAGCTTATTACATGCTGTCAGGCTCATTAGAATCAGAGAAAATTTCTACCAAGTCCATGAATTCTACCCCTACACCAGCGCTAGCATTGCGAACAAGTCGGTACAGCGCGGTCTCAACCAATTTTGGTGGGTTGGCGATGTGACTCGGTTTCTTGGGTTTTAGGCATACAAATTCTAGACTCATAAAGCGTGGACTGCTGCATAAGCCGGGTTCTGTTTCTAATAAAGGCACTTACCTCTACTATAGCAACTATTTATCTTTGCCCTCCCGCTGCTTCTTGCGAAGCAGCGGTACGAGGTTGCTTCAGGTTAGGGTTACCTACGCGCGCCTGCATTACTGCCTGCGCCGGTGAGCTCTTACCTCGCCTTTTCACCATCACCAGCTAGCCAAAGGCTTGCCGGCTGTATTTTTCTGTGGCCCGATCTCTAAGCTCACGCCTAGCCAGCTTGTTCCAATACCCTTACCAGTTTTTAAGGCTGGCAATAAGCAAGGACTTCACTGGAACCTACTCTTTGTCAAAAAAGCCAAACGAAGCCCGGACTTTCCTCTTTATTTACATAAAGCAGTTGCCGTCAGCAGTCCAATTCATTATACTATTTAATATGGAGTTAAGACGAAGATCTGTTATTGTCCTGGGATTAGTGCTATTTACGCTGATTGCTTCAAGTATAGTGATCGGTATAATTCTGTACCAACAAAACCAAGCAGCTGAAGATGCTAAGGCTGATAGCCCTGCAGATAACTGTTGCTTCGAATCTGACTACAACAATGGCCGTCCAGGCGGCGCCTGTTCTGCAGATGGGGACTGGGTAGCAGGGTTCAACGCCTGTAAAGATAAACAGTGTGGTAAGTGTAATACTGGCGGTAGCGGCGGTGTCACTGCATATTGTCCCAATGAACCTGGAGTTGCGGCAGTCTGGTGCGCAGTGTTTGATTGTCCACAGGGCGACACCAATGCAGACGGACAATGTACTGCAAGTGATCAGGGAGTTGTATTAAATACCTACAATAATGCTGCCACCTGTCCCACAACACCGCCTTCTGGCTGCGGGCAAGTAGATTTCTACCGAGCTGGTACGCCAGGTCAGTCCTGGGATCAGTATTGTGGTTATACCTTCTTGAGTTTTAGCGGAAGCTGTTCGCAGACTCCCCCTCCCGTAGTACCTCCAGTTGAACCGCCTGTAAATCCTCCTCCTCCAGAAGAACCAGAACAAGCATGCGGCGATAGCACTTGCGATACTGGCGAGCTTTGTGAGTTAGGCACTGGCAATGTTTCCAGAGCTTGTAGAGCCACTGATATAGGTTCAGCGCCAGGCGGCCCCGAAGTTCAATGTGTATTTACCGGAGCTCAGGCCTGCCTGCAACAACCAGCCAACGCCGAAATCGACGTGCGCAAATCCAGCAGCATCAGTTGCGACGTACAGGGCAACAACACTATTGTCTACACCATATCAATCCGCAATAGTGGAGATCAACCTCTGACAGTCAGCTCCATAATTGACCGCATTGAGTCGATTCAACTCCCAAGTATTTCACTAGCTTCTGGTACCCCTACCATCGATGGCAACCGCATAAACTGGCCCGGGACTCAAATCGCAGCCGGAGTTACAATTAGCCTTACCTATACTCTGACAATTACTCCTGCAGAAGCTGTCAGGCTAGGACTCACGTCTGTAACTAACTCTGTGGTGGTCACTTATGATCCTGAAGATCAGCTGCAAGCTGGGGCGGAAAATACCATATTCCTAACTTGCTCAGCTGGTGAGTTACCAGAGACTAGCCTCGAAGATTGGAGCATCATTGGAGTGGCACTTATCTGTTTTGCTTTAGCGATAGTTGTATACAGAAGAGGTATTGGAGTTAAAACCGTAGATTTAATGTTGACTAGCATCGGTGATGGCCTAATCAGGATCTCTGACAGCCCAGTGATTTCTAGCAAACCTGGCGCTAAGACATTCGAACGCAGAGCAGTAGACGACGGTAGCCAATAATGTTAGTCTGAACATAAGATTATGGCTAGCACAACTCGAATACTATTAATCGGTGGAATAATACTGATCATTGGGGCCCTGGGAGTGGTTGGCGTGATACTGTTTTCTAGCCAAGCACCAACACCACCTGTAGCGACTCCGCCTGTCACCACGCCTGTTAAGACACCAGTAAGTGCGCCAGTGAAGCCTCCGACCACGCCAGTGTCTTTTCCTACAGTACCTACTCAAGGAGGAGTATCCTCTGGAGCTGTCACCAATATCTCCGGTGGTCCTGCCAGCTCATCTGGCATTGGAACTAGCGCCGGTACTGGCGGAAGATGTTCTAATACTGGTGGAGCTTCCAGCTCCTGTACTCCGCGTGCTGGAGAGCGGGCGGTAGTAATTGCCTGCCCAAGTAGAACTGGGATCGAGTGCGCAGGTCCTCAAGGCGGGAGCGTGGTTGCAGACAATATAACTGGCACTGCCTCAATCAGCAGCTATTTAGGTAGCGGCTGTACTATTCAAATCGACATATTTACAATCGGCTCGGCAATTACCGATACCTCCGCGCTCAGGGATTTTCTCGTCTTCCAGAAAGATAGCTGCGGTGAGACTACGCCGCCTGTTACGCCGCCCCCTACTCCAATCTGCGGGACTAACTGTACTACCGACGCAAATTGTCAAACTGGAGATGTCTGCTCAGCCACAGGCAAATGCGTTTTGGCAGCTTGTAAAACCAACCCAAGTCTTTGCATTGCCAGTCTATGCGCACTCTCCACTGCACCAAAGCAATGTGGCGGCAGCTGTACAACTAGCGCAGATTGCACCACTGGTAATACCTGCGGTAGCAACGGTTTATGTACCGCCACCGTCTGTACAGATGCAAATTCTGGTGTAACCTGCAGCGGCGGCTGCCCAGTTACGACTACTGGCAAATGCGGAGATAGTTGTGCAAACGATACTGCCTGCCCAAATAACCACACCTGCTCGCAAGGTAAATGCGTGGCTGACTTCTGCTTGCCAAACAAGTGCAACGACGGTTGTCAGCTGCCTGCCACAGCGCTGATCAGTGACGAAGCTGACAGGTTGCTGCATGGCTTAGTTGCGTTAATACTCGGCTTCTTAGCACTGCGCACCAACTTCCACTCAAAACTGTTCTTCACACTCGGCGGCCGCTACCTCACTGCCGGGCTATTCGAAAGTGAAGCAGAAAAGCTAGCGCAGGAAGAAGCTGAAGATCAGGTGCAGCAAAGGAAACAAAAAATCAGGTCTGCTCAGAAAATACGAGATAACTTCGAAAAATCTATTTTAGATCCTGAAAGGCCTTAAAAGTTATGAAATATGTAATTCTATTCATTATATTTTTATTGCTGGTTGGCGGAGTTGTCTTTTTATTTTTTAACCTATTTGGTAACCAGAATCCACCTACTCCACCTGTCAGTGCGCCTATAAATAATAATGGGGGTAATAACGGCGGTAGTAATGGTGGCTCAAATGGCGGCACAAACGGGGGTACGAATGGAGGCACAAATGGTAGTACCAACCCACCTAGCTCCCAACCAGCTCTAAACACACCTCAAAACCTGCTTGATAGCATCACACCTAACTCCGGTAACTATTCCACTGGACAACTTGTAGACATCACCTTAAATGCAACTCCGCCAGCTGGCGCCACCCGTGTAAACCTGCGACTAGAGGTCATAGGCGCGCAGATCATCAACTTTATTGAACCCTTAAGTGGCTGGCAGAGTATCGTAGCTGGTGCATCCTGTAGTCAAAAGTTCTCAGCTGGACTTGTCTGCGTCACTATGACCAAATCAGCTGGCGTAACTATTACTAGAGGCGAAACTTTGGGCACTGTGCGCGTCAGAGTTATCGATCCTTCTGTATTTGCTTTGCGCTACGTCAGCGGGACAAGTTACATAGTTGGTAATCAAACCATTCCTTTCACTGGCCTGGCTGGCAACTTCAACGGCAACGGGGCCCTACCTCAAACCGCGCTGATCAGCGACGAGGTAGATAGACTGCTATTAGCTTTCGCAGCGATTGTGATGGCTTTTCTGGTACATAGATTTGGGTTAATTCAAAAAGCCACTCTAGCCTTCACCGCCAATACTGGTCTGGGTTGGGACGCTTATGCAGCAGATGACAAGGGTATCAAAGGTATCATTCAGAGAATGCACTTATCTGGAATTAGATCTCACCGGAAATTCTCCCGCAATCGAAGTAAATAAGAAAGTGAGTGCGATAGGACTCGAACCTACAACCTAGCGGTTAAGAGCCGCTTGCTCTACCATTGAGCTACGCACCCAGCAATTACTAGAAGTTACTGCTGCAAGTGTATTTTAGCAGAAATGAACACAATTTGCAGCTAGTGTAAGCAAGTAACCCAGACAATAGGATAAATAGCTGTTAAAATCGCTTATGAATATTAAGATAAAATTATTAATTCCAGTCATTTTAACTCTCGTTGTTGGAGCTGTGGCATTCAGTATTTACTATTTAATCAATAAAGACCTCGGTATTAGTGCGCCGTCCGGTTGGCTAACTCATAACTCTGCAGGCATTAGCTTTGCTTACCCAGCTGAGTTCGAACTCAAACCAAACAGCAGTACAATATTGTCCAATAAGAATGAGGAGATGAATGCAAAAGTTGATCTGACATTGACAGCCCCTACACAGATTGAGAAATATGCTAACGCTGGCGATTTTTGCAATTCGATAACACAATACTATCAGGAGTTAGAAGCCAATTTACCCAGCACCCTAAATCCATTTGGCGACAGTAGCGAAGCACAGCAGAAAAGTACCGATAAAATAAAAGTTCAAAACCTAGAGGTTATCCAAATCAATGGCAAACAGGTTTGTCGTTATGAATTACAAGGATTAACTGAAGAGACTAGTTCCTTGGTATATTCGTTCTTTGTGAGGGCTGGTGAGAAAGTAGGTGTCATGCAAGCGATTATTACCTATGGGAAAAGTGCGTCTAAGGATGACATAGAAAAAATGCGACAAGTTGTAACAACTATTCAGACCGAGAATGAAATCCGACTACCCGAAATACAATTTCCGGCAATTTAGTATAATGATACATGACCACACATCGAATCTACACAATGAGTTTTGCCAGTGTCTACCCGCTTTACATCAAAAAGGCGGAGAAAAAAGGACGCAGCAAAGAAGAAGTCGATGAGGTTATTCGCTGGCTGACTGGTTATAGCCAAAAGCAGCTGGAAGCACAGATTGAAAAACAGACCGACTTTAATAACTTCTTTAAACAGGCACCCAAAATGAATCCTGCACGGTCGCTCATCAAAGGGCTGATCTGCGGTATTCGAGTTGAGGAAATCAAAGAACCACTCATGCAGGAAATCCGCTACTTAGACAAGCTGATCGACGAGCTCGCCAAGGGCAAGGCAATGGACGTCATTCTACGAAAAGAGGCCTTCACAGCATGAGGAAACTTATTGTCCTCGAATTCATGACACTAGATGGCGTAATCCAAGCATGTGGGAGGCCCGGTGAAGATACTTCTGGCGATTTCAAATATGGCGGCTGGCAAGTACCCTATTCGGATGACGTTTTAGACGAGATAATGAATCAACAGATGAAGCAGCCGTTTAGCTTACTTTTGGGTAGGAAGACCTACGATATTTGGGCCGCCTACTGGCCTCAACATGAAGATATTTGGCCTGGCGTTAATACTACTACCAAGTATGTCGCGTCGCATGATGCCTCGCTGAAACTCGACTGGAATAATTCGCAGCTACTCAGCGGGGATGTGGTTGCAGAAATAAAAAAGCTTAAAGCCCAAGACGGCCCCAACCTACATGTATTTGGCAGTGCCAACTTAGTTCAAACTTTATTGCAGCATGACTTGGTCGATGAACTCTGGCTCAAAATATACCCACTTACGCTAGGAAGTGGTAAACGTCTTTTTGAGGGTGGCAGCATTCCAGCTGCTTTTAAACTCACAAGCGGCCAAATCTCACCTAGCGGCGCCATCATTGCCAATTACGAACGGGCTGGTGAAGTTAAAACCGGGTCATTTTGATTTAGGAGTAATCTGCAGCCGAAGGGACTCGAACCCCCAACCACTGGTTCCGAAGACCAGTGCTCTATCCATTGAGCTACAGCTGCATAAGTTGTTTCTGCTCAACTGATTTTAGCACGAAGTTTCGATCTTAGTGTTTTTCTGAGCAGAGCCAACCCAGCTAAAACTAAGACCAATAGCCCTACAAAGAGCAATACCGCTGCTGCCAGCTGCGCCAAACCGTTTGCCTCGCTGGAGTTACCGGAAGATATCGAATAACTAGCCGGGATATTTGGTACCGCCGGCCTTTGCGGACTGTTGAGCGGCTGATCCTGAGAGCTAACTTCCACTGAGAAGTCTCGGTAGAAGCTGCCTTGTGAGAGCCTTAGAAAGATTCGGGCTGGTAGCTTCGTATTTCCCAGGGTAAATTTAGCTATTTTAGCCTCTTGCTTACTGCCATCAGGCAATACCCATGTATAATTTTGAGCTGAACCAATGCCCTCTGCTGATAACTGATAGCTTTCCATTCGACGCAAATCCTGCTCTCCACCCTTTTCTATGCGCTTTTCAACTCCCTCTATCACAATCGCATGTTCAGCAATTGGGTTATTCCCTACTTGAAATCTCACCCTTTCTTGGCCGACTATCTTGTCTAACTTAGAAAAAGCGATCAATAAATCAATAGTACCTTCTGCTGGGAACTTATGTTGGACAATGTTGCCCGAATAATTCTGACCGCTGCTAAATTCCCAGCTGACAGTCACGCCATCTTGCTCGCCGAGCAGAATCTTGGGGTTAACCTGCAAATTAATCACCTGCCCTTTGGAAAACTTAGCCGCAAACTCGTGATCGGGAGCGTCAAGAGCGGCCGGTACAGGAGATTGGATTTCCGAGACTCTGCCTGAGCCTTTGATGACCAGCCAATCATTGTTGTTGTGCGCAGATACCAGAGAGGCATGTGATACTGCCAAAGTCGCGGTTAGCAGAATTCCAACAATAGTTGAGACTTTGAAGACCAACCCCAGTGTCCCCGCCTTCCAATTGCTGTTAGAATATCTTTGTAACATGAGCATTAAACTAGCTAAAAAACCTATACTTTTATACTACGCTGTTATTTGCTGTCTTGCTATTCTAGTTATGGTTCTTGGGGGTCTTGTTATAGCTGGCAATAATAGAAGTAATGGGCAGTTTGTAGTAACGCCAGGTGGGCAAAGTGCTGGGCCAACCGGTGGGCAGAATGCTGGTCAGGGTCTTGGCAACAACGTCGAGCTAGCCAAAATCCTCGACTGCACCAGCACCGAGGGCCAACCACTGAACGTATGCTACGACAAGTTTATCGGAGATTATGTAGGCGACAAGACGGTAAAAAATCTACTCTCTGACCTGGAAATGAGCCGCAGCACTAGTTCTAGCATGGAAAACAGTTGCCACCCCGTGGCTCACGCAATCGGGCGCTACTCACTAACTAAGCATGGCAATGTTGGCGACGCCTTTGAGGCCTGTGATTACACTTGCCACTCTGGTTGCTATCACGGGGTGATGGAGCGGCTATTCTTTACCGAGGAGCAAATTACTGCCGGGTTGCAGCATCTGGGTTATGACCAGCTAGCGCAGAAAGTGCCTGGCATTTGCTTGCCAGCCAATTTTAAAAACCCCAGCAAGCAAATTTTGTTCCAGTGTCTGCACGGGATTGGACACGCCATTTTGTATACTATTGACTATAAACTCGAGCAAGGACTTGCTCTGTGCGACTTGCTTCCAGGTAGCTTCGAGCGAGAATCTTGTTATGGAGGCCTTATCATGGAAAACGTTACTGCCTACGAGAAATCCAAGCGTGATATCCAGAAAGATAATCCCCATTATCCTTGCAATAAGTTAGACGCCAAGTATCAATACAGCTGCTACGCCATGCAAACTAGTGTCATGTTTGATATTGGTCTGAGTGCAGATGAAATTGCCAAAGAATGCCTAAATGCTGGCAGCCAAGTGGAAACGTGCTTTATAAGTTTGGGTAGGGATTTGAGTAATAATATTCGAACTGGAGGTTCAGCATACGTGCAAAAAGTTTGCACTAACAGTGGACAATACGCTGAAAATTGTATCCGCGGCGCCATCTACGCTGTGATCGACAATACCTGGGATGGTAAATACGCTCTACCCTTCTGTGAAGGGCTAACTGAGCCACTCAAGACCGACTGCCTGCAAAGAGCACTCAACTATTTGCAATACTCACATGAGAAGACTCAGCAGGAGTTAGAGGATAGTTGCAAACAATTTGCATTAAGCTCGACTGATCTGTGCTTGGGTTTAATTAAAACCACCAAAGCTACTTGGTGAGATTGTCATTGGTAACAGTGTCATAAGTCCGGCCGCTGGGGAAGTGACCCAGAACCTTGAGGCTACTACAGGCACCTTCTAACTGGGCTAGTCCCTTAGATAGATCCGCTTCCACAGATTGGTCTACTTCGAAGTCCAAATAAAATTTGTACTTCCAGGCAGTTCCGATAATCGGCCTAGATTCAATCTTAGTCAAGTTATAACCTAAATCCACAATTAACTTCAGCACTTTAGCTAGACTACCAACCTCGTGTTTTAGTTCCAGCTCTAACATAACCTTGGTGGCGCTGATGGGATCCTGAAAAACCGCTTTCTGTCCATCACTTTCATCCATGTTATTGGCATCCACACTACTTGTCTCCACACTGCTGCCTTCCAAAGGCGCAATCAGCAGGAACCTTGTGTAATTTTGTTTGTTGGTCTCAATGCCTCTTTGTAATAACTCGCCACCATAAATCCCCGCGGCTATGGCTGGCGCTATGGCCACACAGCTAGGATCACCTAGCTCTACAATATGCTTCACTGCTGCTGCGGTATCAAAGTATTCTACAGGCTCGAGATTATTGTCACTGAGGTATTGATCGCATTGTTTCAGTGCCATTTCGTGCGAGTAGGCGCGCTTGATCTGGGCTAGGTTTGATCCTGGTAAACCTATGAGGCAATGCTCAATTCTCAAATAGCCTTCGGCAATTACTTTGACTGGATAACTGCTAAGTAGGTCGAAATTGCCGAGGATTGAGCCCGCAATCGAGTTCTCAATTGCCAGTAGGCCAAGCGTTGCTGCCGGTTTCTGGCTTTTCTGGCCCAGTGATACCTGATTTACCACTGCCTCAAAAAGCTCTTTGAAAGACTTACAACCCAATACACCAGCTCCTGGCAGCATCTGGGTCAGCAGCAAATGGTGGTTTGACCCAAGGTCCCCTTGGATAGCTACCAGCTCTCCGGAAGTTAGCTTCTGATCATTCATGGTAATTTCTTTTCTAATTCTGCTACTCTTGATTTTAGCTTTGCTACCTCGGCCACCGAGGAAACGCTCACCTTCAAATAGAACGCCAGGAGCATCCCCATGATTCCAATCAGCAAAGTGAAAGCCCGCAGAGTTCCCGAGATAATGCCTACCATCGGATCATATATTAGCCTTCTGAATAAGCCTTGATCCTCATCTTTGGGGGCAGTCTGGGTGGTCTCGGAATTAGGGTTAAAGATTTTGCCAATTTCTCCAATAATCCCTTCGGAAACGGCCTTGAGCGGTTGATCGGCTTGCTTAACCTGCTCTGTGACGCCGTATACATCCAGTACCGACTT
Source organism: uncultured bacterium (assembly GCA_937876695.1). Classification (GTDB taxonomy): domain Bacteria; phylum Patescibacteriota; class Dojkabacteria; order CALFHW01; family CALFHW01; genus CALFHW01. Next base: position 1,433 of record CALFHW010000187.1, on the reverse strand, counting down.
GGCGATAAACTCAAAAGGACCGGCAAATAGGATGGCAGTCAAAGTTAAGATCAACATGATAGGAAATAGGAAGCTGAGTAAAAGATCGCCCACTATGAATATTTTATTACGCAACAGGTAGAGCAGCGTCAAGATTGACACCAGAACCACGAGTACAATTGTTACCAAAACCGAAAACTCCATTACCCCCATTATACAGTGTTAGAATGAAATAATCATGGAAGTATTGTCAATTAGTGAGTTCCATAAAGTCACCAATTTATGGCTAGCAGAGGCTGGTGAATTTGCGGTACAAGGTGAGATCACGCAGCTCAGGCTCAGCCGCAATGGCGGAGTATTCATCGATATGAAAGACCCCCAGGGTAATGGCGTGCTTAAGGTAAGTAACTTCTCTAGAAATATGGAGGGACACTTGAGCGTGACCGAGGGCATGCAGGTAGTGGTCCAGGGCTACAGCGAGGTCTACGCGCCATATGGCAGCATCAGTTTCAAGGCACGTAAGATTTCGCCGGTGGGCGAGGGGTCGTTGAAGGCTGCTTTTGAGAAGCTGAGGTTAGAGCTGGAGCGGGAAGGTTTATTTGCTCAAGAGAGGAAGAGGCCGCTACCGCAATTTATCACTAAAATCGCTCTGATCAGCGGCAAAGACTCTGCTGCCTATGCTGACTTCACTAAGATTCTGGCTGAAAGCGGCTCGAGTATCGAGGTGGACTTTTATCCAGTTCTGGTGCAGGGAGAATCTTCCGAACGAGAGGTGGTTGCTGCCATGAGGGCCGCGCAGCAGAGCCAGGCTGAGCTAATAGTGCTCGCTAGGGGCGGCGGGAGCCTGGAGGACCTACGTTCGTTCAACTCTGAGGGCGTGGCTAGAGCGGTTTACGCTAGTAGCCTACCTGTGATTGTAGGTGTCGGACACGAAGTGGATACCACCATTGCCGACTTAGTCGCAGATGTGCGCGCATCGACCCCATCTCAAGCTGCCTACTACATAGCTAGCCACAACTCTAGACTGATCAGCGATACCGCCCTCAAGACTAACCAGTTTCTCAACGACATCGCCTTGCTGTTACCCGACTACGGCAGACTAAAACAGTCCACCACCCGCATGCGCGAAAAGCTACTAGCCTCTATGATCGGTCGGCGGGAGCTAGAGTTGCAGACACGCCTACTTTCTCAAGCTGCCGCCAAGTATTTACAGAAAACCGCCGACATGCGCAGCCGCCTAGGAGCGATAAACATGGCTGGCGACCGAATGCGTAGACAGCTGCGCGACTATTCCTCAAGTCTTGATCTACGCACTAGACTTATCAGTTCCTACAATCCAGAATCGGTCCTCGGCAGGGGCTATAGCCTTGTTCAAGTCGGAGGTAAATTTATTTCTTCGCCTGACGCACTTCTACCAGGCATGAAAATTAAAATTAAATTTAAGACTGAAAGAA
>CALFHW010000186.1 GCA_937876695.1 uncultured bacterium | reverse complement strand
GAATTTCGCTACCTTAGGACCGTTATAGTTACGGCCGCCGTTTACTGGGGCTTCGGTTCAAAGCTGCCGGCTTACGCCATGACCTCTCTCCTTAACCTTCCAGCACCGGGCAGGTGTCAGTCCATATACATCCCCTTCACGGGTTAGCATAGACATGTGTTTTTGTTAAACAGTCGCTTGGCCCATTTCACTGCGGCCCAAATAATTGGGCACCCCTTATCCCGAAGTTACGGGGTTAATTTGCCGAGTTCCTTAACCACGGCTCACTCGAGCGCCTTAGAATACTCATCTCATCTACCTGTGTCGGTTTACGGTACGGGCGCCTTAGTATACGCCGGAGCTTTTCTTGGCAGCCTGATTAGGGAGAGTTTATAGGCTTGCGCCATCCCGTTCGGGTTTCAGATTGCTCCTACGCCCTTAGACCACCATCCATCAGGTGGCTCTCCTTTCACTTCTGCGTCCCTCCGGTTTAAATTTCGGCGGTACAGGAATATTAACCTGTTGCACATCACCTACGCCGTTTGGCCTCAGCTTAGTACCCGACTAACCCTGAGTCGATTAACGTTGCTCAGGAACCCTTAGATTTTCGGCGACAAAGTTTTTCACTTTGTTTATCGTTACTTATACCAACATCTTCGTTTCTGTACGCTCCAGCCCACGTTGTCCGTGAACCTTCGCTGCATACAGAATGCTCTCCTACCACTTATAAATAAGTCCACAGCTTCGGTGCTATGTTTAAGTCCCGAGTATTATCGGCGCTAAGTCGCTTGACTAGTGAGCTATTACGCACTCTTTAAATGAATGGCTGCTTCTAAGCCAACATCCTAGTTGTCTCAGCAACTTAACATCCTTAGTCTGTTAACATAGACTTGGGGACCTTAGCTGGTGGTCTGGGTTGTTCCCCTCTTGGCAATGAAGCTTATCCCCCACTGCCTGACTCCCGGAAAACATATGTACGGAATTCGGAGTTTGTCTGGGTTTGGTACCGTTGTGACAGCCCTACCCCAATCAGTGCTCTACCTCCGTCATACTTTTATCCGAGGCTAGCCCTAAAGCTATTTCGGAGAGAACGAGCTATCTCTGAGTTTGATTGGTCTTTCGCTCCTAGTCACAGCTCATCCGAGCAGTTTTCAACCCGCACCGGTTCGGACCTCCACAAGGTGTTACCCTTGCTTCATCCTGGCCATGACTAGATCACACAGTTTCGCGTCTGCCGCATCATACTAAACGCCCGTTTCGGACTTGCTTTCGCTGCGGGTGCATTCCTTAAGAATTTACCCTGGCATGATACGAGCAACTCGTTGGTTCATTAAGCAAAAGGCACGCAGTCACCCCTTTGCAGAGCAAGCTCTGCTAAGGTGGCTCCTACCGTTTGTAAGCACACGGTTTCAGGTACTATTTCACCCTCCTGTCAGGAGTACTTTTCACCTTTCCCTCACGGTACTTGTTCACTATCGGTCACTAGTTAGTATTTAGTCTTACGAGATGGTTCTCGCGGATTCCCACAGAATTTCACTTAGTCCGTGGTACTTGGGATACTTTCAAGAGCCTATCGTTTTCGCTTACGAGGCTATCACTCTCTATGGCTGTATTTTCCAAAACGATTCAGCTAACGAATCAGTGTACTCTTTGATCTACTCGAAATTGATCTGAAAGTCCCACAACACCTGTGATGCAACGATTCGAGTCTTTAACACATCACAAGGTTTAGACTGTTTCCATTTCGCTCGCCGCTACTCCGGAAATCACTATTGTTTTATTTTCCATCAGGTACTTAGATGTTTCAGTTCCCTGAGTTTGCTCTTCAGCACCTATGTATTCAGTGCTGAGTAATACGACATTACTCGCATTGGGTTGCCCCATTCGGAAATCCCCGGGTCTAAGATTGCTTCCATCTATCCGAGGCTTATCGCAGGTAACCACGTCCTTCTTCGCCTACTAGTGCCAAGGCATCCACCGTGTGCCCTTAGTAACTTTTACCAAAAATCTTTATCGATACAGATAGAA
>CALFHW010000185.1 GCA_937876695.1 uncultured bacterium | reverse complement strand
AGCAGCTAAATCTTTTCTAGGGTAGAGAAAGCCAATATGACCTGGGTTTTGCTGCTTATATGACTGCTGTAATTGCTGCAAAGTCTCTTTACTCGACAAATAGCTTAAAAATTTCCAGGAGTCTGCAGATTTTGTGGATGCCGAATTGACCATGTAGCCCCAATAATTTGCAATATTTGCCTTGTCTTGAGTTGCACTTTGCAGTTGAGGTAGTGCAGACACGCCTATATCAAGACCTAAATTATAGGCTTCGTTGTATCTGACAATGTCATTTAGCCTCCAGGATGGGCCAATATAGGTCGCTAATTTACCCTCAAGAAACGCTGCTACATCAGGGTTGAAAGTATCACTCCAACTGCTCCTGCTGCCAGTGCGGTTAAAACTTTTGTAAAAATTTACAGACTGAGTAGCATCGGGCGAGTCAGTGAAACCTTCCTGCCCCGATACCTCAAATGGTAGCTTATTTTGAGCAATCAGCAGTAAGAGCGATTCATACCAGAACTCGGCATTGATATCTGTACCAGCTGCAAACCCTGCTGTCTGGATTGTACTACCTTGCTTTTTAGTCAGCGCGGGTACTTGCACGTCGGCAAATCTAATCCAGTCGTTATCAGGCTCGCTCAAACCCGCGCTAGTCCAAAGTTTTTTATTGTAGACAATCGCTAAGTTATCTACCCAAATAGGCACGCCGATCACATTGCCACTGTTGACGAAATCTGTGACTATGAAGTCGTGAAATTCGCTTTGAAGTTGGCCAGCCGACAGAATTGACGCATCTGCAGGTGCCGATTTGGCTACAAACGAACCCGTCCAGCCGCTATCAACCACAAATATATCTGGGGCAGTAGTAGCAGTCTGGCTGCCCACTATGCCATCAATTTTTGAGCGGTAGGCATTGATATCTGAGTTTCTAATGACTTCGTTTGTATAATTAATCTTTATGTTTGGGTTATCATCTTCGTATTGAGCAATTACCGGGGCCATTACCTCCGGGCTAAAAAATGCACCCCACATATTTATAACTTTTTGGCTACTACTGCCGCCATCAACAGGTGTATCTGCTGGCGGAACCACAATGGGCGTAGTGACTGGTGGCGTATTATTTGCGCTGCTGCCTGTACCACCTAGAGCGCTAATCACTCCTAGAAGTATGATTCCTACCCCCAACACTACCAATACTCCTATGACAACAGGTTTATGATCTCTTACATATTCAGTGACCTTTACTTTTATCTCATTAACCGTCATAGTTATTGAAAATATAGCAAAATATGACAGTTAAGTTAAATTAAATCATGAGTTTAGCCGAGACAGTTCAAGGCGCCCGTAAATACATAATTGCCTTTGTGGTATTTGTGGTAATGGTAATTATTATTCAACAAGGGTTGAGTGTAATTGGCCGTGCAACTGCGCGTAGGACTCCTGCAGTACTACCAAATACAGGGCAAGTGATATCTGCCGCAAATGCTCCTGATATCAGCGCTGGAGCAATCACAGTTACAAATAAGCCTGAATACCTAGTAAGCACTGAGTTTACTGACATCAGAGTTGCTGAAGTAAACGCTATCCGCATCGCAGAGCCCAGAGTGAAGTTGCCTAGTGATGACAAAGCCATAGCAGTTGCTGGTAGATTAGGGTTTGAAGCAGAACCCGCCAGAACCGATGAGAAATTATCCTGGCAGGAAGGTAGTAAAAGCATGGAGTATCTACGCATACTTGACCGCTGGATTTATACTGATAGTTCTGTCGCGCCCACCGATAATACAGTATTTTCCGGTAGACCCAGCAGCTATATCTCACAAGCTGAATCGCTTTTTGAAAGCCTAGGAATTGCAAGCAGCTTCTTGGACTTTAATACTTTAGAAGTAGACTATTTAGTTGAGAAGGATGGTCAATTTGTCTCTGCCAACTCCCCGGGGAGCACACAGTTTATTAAATTAAGAGTATATCGCAAGTTCAATCCTGTGCCAGGCGCCGGTCAAGAGAATAACTCTAAAAATGAACTGGCAGTTCGCTCTATTCGACAAAGCTGGTTTAAGGCGCCGCTAGAAATCGTATTGACCACAAACAGCAGCACGAGATTTGATGAAAGGTATATTAGATCACTTGAGTATGCCAATTGGGAGTTCGTAGACGACGGTAGTAAGGTGCCAGTTTTGAGTCCCGCACAAGCCTGGGATAAAGTAAAAGCTGGTGACGGCGCCCTCAAAGAGCTCACTGAAATTGGATTTAATAGATACGTGCAAAGTAGGATTAGCAGTAGAGAGGTGTTGTCATTTACTGCAGATCCTCAAGGGGTAGAGATCGCCTACCTAGAGCCTGAAAACTGGCGCGACTATATGCTACCAGTTTATGTATTCAGGGGGCGGGCCAGGGCGGGGACAGCAGGTAGCACCTCAGCCCAAGACAATGCCGACTTTGTATATTACGTTCTGGCGGTTGACTATGATAAGATAAAGTTGTAAGACACAGTTAAATTATTAATCCATATACGTTGACTAGTAAAAAGAGCAAATTAACTGCAAAGTATGTATTTATTTCTGGAGGAGTTTTATCAGGATTAGGCAAAGGAGTAGCTGCCGCAGCTCTGGGAAGTCTCTTACAATCACACGGTTATAACGTAGGAAGTATCAAGTGCGAAAACTACCTCAACATTGACTCTGGTACTATCAATCCTATCGAACACGGCGACCCATTTCTTTGCGACGATGGGCTAGAAGCTGATATGGACTTGGGTACTTACGAGAGATTTTTGGGAATAGAAATGGGCAAAGCCAACTTCACCACCATGGGCCAGATTTACAAAACTGTCATCGATAGAGAGCGAAATATGGGTTATGGAGGAGAAGATGTTGAGGCTATCCCACATGTGGTTGATGAGATTATCTCGCGAATTACTAGTGCTGGAGAAGGAAAAGACATAGTAATGGTCGAGTTGGGCGGAACTACTGGCGAATACCAGAACATGCTTTATTACGAAGCCTGCCGCATGATGAAGATTCAAAATAAAGGCAGCGTAGTCAATGTGCACATTTCGTATGTACCTGTACCAGGTCATTTAGGTGAACCAAAAACAAAACCAACTCAAATGTCCGTTAGAACACTCATGTCTATGGGGATTATGCCCGAGTTCTTAGTACTCAGAGGGCCAGCTGATATCGATGAGAGACGTAAGTATTTACTGGGTATGCAGACAAGTGTGGAGGGTGACAATGTAATCAGCGCTCCTGACCTAGACACCATCTACGAGCTACCATTAGTGTTTGCCGCGCAAAAATTTGATACAAAGGTACTCGCTGAACTTGGGCTAAAAGCTGAAGCTAAGGCTGACATCTCCGCCTGGAGAAAGCTCGTTAGTCATATCAAAAAAGAAAAACGTGAGAAGGTAAAGATCGCCATCGTAGGTAAATACTTCACTAAGAATAAAGGTGACTATGTTTTATTAGACGCCTACCATGCGCTTATAGAGTCAGTAAACCATGCCTCCTGGAACCTGGAGTATGAAATTGAGTTTATGTTCATCAATAGCGAGAGTATTGAAAGTGACGGTACTGGTGCGCTCAAGGGTGCTGATGGCATTATTGTCCCCATTGGTTGGGGCGAGCGCGGTGTGGAAGGGAAAATTGAGACAATCAAGTTTGCCCGTGAGAAAAAAGTTCCATACCTAGGTCTTTGCTTTGGAATGCAACTTGCCGCCGTAGAATTTGCCAGAAACGTACTCGGACTTAAAGATGCACATACCACAGAGATAAAACCCAACACCAAGAATCCAATTATCCATGACATCCCGTTGGAGGCCAAATACCAGGTTATCAAAGGTGAGGGAGTGAGTATGAGGCTAGGTGCGTATGACTGCGTGCTTAAGAAAAACACTTTGGCAGAAAAAATCTATAAGAAATATAGACAAGGCTACGTGCTAAACGGCAAAGCCAAAGAGGGCATCAAAGCAGAAGGTGAGTTTATGATTTCTGAAAGACATAGACATAGGTACGAGTTCAACAATGCCTACAGAGAAGCTTTAGAGGCCAAAGGAATGCGGTTTTCAGGTACATCTCCCGATGATTTCTTTGTGGAAGTTATCGAGCTAGACAAAGAATTACATCCTTTCTTCATCGCTACCCAAGCTCATCCTGAGTATAAGTCTACTCCAATTAAGCCACACCCATTGTTCTTGGAGTTTTTGACTGCAGCCAAAGAACAGCAGTAGTTGGTAGCGGCAAAATTTAATAGCCACTTCAGAAATATTTCAGATCTATGGGTTATCATCAGCCCATGGATTTGATAGTTATTTATCTGAGTAGACTGCAGTCTACCTTAGCGGGAAGTATTGTAGCTGGGGCTGCTGTAAAAGGATTAACAGCCATCAGTGTCTTACAAAGTCACACGCTTTATTGGGAGAAGTTCGAAGCCAAGATTGTATTGATTATTGAGCCCTCGCCCGGCAATACAGACTATAATCAACTAACTCTGAGGGGCTTTTTGAGAGCACAAAACAGTTGCAAAATATTATATTCTCCTGAACGCTCTCTAGACAACCAAGCCAAGACCGGTAACTACTTTCTAGGCTGCGATATGGTGTTTGATAATTCCATACCCATTCTGGAGTTGGTAGAAAGGATCAGAGCCCGCAATGGAGCAGATGAAGTTCTACTCCGTCAAGGCTTGGAATATTCTCCTCTTACTAAGACAATTGTGTCTGCAGGTTTAACTGTCAATTTAACCAGAAAAGAAAACCTGATCTTTAAACTAATTGTTAATACAGCGGGATTTGTAGGCACACAGAAACTGCAAGAAGTGATCTCAGGACAAGTTGGCTCAAGTGTAACTAGCGCAGCAGTCACTATTCACAGCCTGCGCCGAAAATTACAAGTATTCAGTCCACCTGTGACAATTATTTCCCGGGGAGGGTTAGGTTATAGTTTGAAACTGTTATAATCTCAAATAATAATCTATTAGCTTTTGTATAGTAATGAGTTCACAAGCTGTAAACCAAATCGCAACGCCGATTGCAGATGAAATCCGAGGTAAATTCATAGATTTTTTTGTGGGCAAAGCGCACGCCCAAATCCCTAATGTCTCATTAGTACCAAACGTTGATTCTACCTTGCTATTTACAAACTCAGGTATGTTCCCATTGGTGAATTATCTTTCAGGAGTATCCAAACACCCACAGGGCAGCCGTTTGGTGAATTTCCAGCGCTGTATCAGAACTGGAGAAGATGACCTAGCTGAAATCGGCGACTGGAAGCATACCACTATGTTTGAGATGATGGGAAACTGGTCAATTGGTGACTATTTCAAAGCAGAACAGATCCCCTGGATAATGGAACTGTATATAGAAGAATTTGGAATTGACCCTAAACGCACTTATGTGAGCGTGTTTGCAGGTGATGATGATGCTCCTAGAGATGAGGAAGCTATCGCACTCTGGAAGCAAGAATTTGCTAAGCGGGGGTTAACTGCTACAGTGTGCCCATATTTCTTCGGTAGCGAGAATGGAAAAGACTACGCATATGAGCTGGTAGATGGGCAAGAAAGAAGAGTTGAAGGGTGGAAGTTTGGACAAGACGAAAACGAACGTATATTTTTGTATGGCAAGAAAAAGAACTGGTGGCAAAGAGGTGACACTGCTGGCGAACTTGGAGGACCTGATAGCGAGATGTTTTTTGACACCGGGGCTGAGCACGATGAGAAAACTTATGGCGCTTGCCACCCAAATTCTGATTCTAGAAAATTCCTGGAATTCGGCAACAACGTGTTTATGCAGTACAAACTAGACGAGCAGCTCAACTGGCAGGAATTGCCTCAGAAGAACGTGGACTTTGGTGGGGGATTCTCGAGGGTGCTTCTAGCAAGACAAAACCTTAGGGACATCTTCGAAACCGAGATCTTTATGCCAATTATTGATAAAATCGCTGAGATTAGCGGTAAAGAGTATAAGCCTGCTTCGGGGGAGGAAACTACTGCCACCACCCAGTTTAGAATTATCGCAGATCATGTCTGTGGAGCTACTTTTGTAATTGCTGATGGAGTAGACCCGGACAACAAAGACCAAGGTTACATCTTGCGCAGACTTATCCGCAGAGCAATTCGCATGGGTTTGCAGCTAGGCATCGAGAGAGACTTTCTGGCTGAGATTGCTGAGATTGTGCTAGGAATTTATGCAAGACACTACGAGCAGCTAGAACCTGCCAGACAGAGGATTGCTGAGGTTCTCACAGGCGAAGAAGCTAGGTTTAGAAAGACACTGGGCCTAGGAGTCAAAGAGCTGCAGAAAATCGCCTCCAGAAGCGAGGATAGAAAACTCAGCGGTAAGCAACTTTTCTACGTCTATGAAACTTATGGCTTTCCCGTGGAGTTATCGCTGGAGGAATTGAAAGTTACCTCGGAGACAGAGCGAAAAATACTTTTGGAGGAGTTCAAACAGGCTGAAGAGTCACATAAGCAGGCAAGTAGACAAGGTAGTGAAGCTAAGTTTACAGGCGGCCTAGCAGATAGCAGCCAGCAGACTACTCGGCTTCATACCGCACACCATTTGCTTCTAAGGGCGCTGCAACTCACGTTGGGAAGTCATGTCCACCAAAGAGGTAGTAACATCACCGCCGAGAGACTACGCATCGATTTTTCACATCCTGATAAACTCACTGATGAGCAGATACAGGCCGTCGAAAAGTTGGTAAACGATAAGATCCATGAGCAATTGACTGTAGAGCGAGTTGAATTGCCATTAGCAACAGCTGAAAAGTTAGGTGCAGAGATGGAATTTGGTCAGAAATATGGCGAGAAAGTAAATGTCTATGTCATTGGGAAATTCGAGCCAGGCTTGAATGATAGACTTGCGGGACTTCCTGACGATGAAGTTTTGAAGCAAATAAATGAGCTGGATGTATACTCCAAGGAGTTCTGCGGCGGTCCGCATGTCACAAATACCGGTGATCTAGCGGAGATGGGCTTTTTCAAAATACAGAAAGAGCAATCCTCAGGTGCAGGAGTCAGAAGGATCAAGGCGACGCTGAGTTTGAATTAGTTCGCAGAAATTTAAAGCGGGCTTTAGGAATATTTCAGAAATATTTCAGATGTGAGTCTTACACTCACATTATGAAACTGATTAGTTTTGCCTTAAGAACCTTATTAATTCTGTCGATTCTTGCCGGATTATTATTCATCGATTCAGGCTCCGGCCTGCCAGAGATCAAAGCTTTACCTGCAGAGGTATATGTCACTAGCGCCAGCTATCTGCACAAATTCAATACCGACGCAGATTTAATCGAGTATGAGCTCAGGCGCGAGGATAAAAAGATAGCAGGTGAAGTGTTAAGGCTAAATAACCCTAGCGGCAAAGCATTACCTTTAGAGATCCGCTTAAGTTTCCCAGATAGCGGAGCTTATGAACTGCTGTTGAGCGCCTACGACGACGTTTACAATAAGTCTAGTTACAAGCAAGAATTTACCATCGACCTAAGCCCTACAGGCGGCAGTGAAGATGGGTTTGTCTACGGATCTGGCAGAGATTACCCCTGGGGCAAGGACGTAAACTATCAAAATGAGGGCAGGGTTGAATTCATCGCCGATGGGTTTACTGGGAAAGCTGATCTACAAAACTTCATTCTGTCAGCGCCAGTTCTCACTCTATCTAGACTCAAGGGCGATACCGTCAACACCTATGGGCATGGCCCCAGTAAGCAGACGCCAGTTTATGTTAAAAACTTCAAGATCTTTCCTTCCTATAATCAAGCAAAACAGATCTGCTCGCTCAGCTACTTACCTGGCTTTACACAGCCTTTCAGTAAGTCAGACCTCGACTGCCTCAAGCAGCAAATCGGCGATTTGGAACTTACTTTGCTCTACGAGAGGGTAAACACGAATTGTAACCACATTATCTATTGGCACCGGTTAGATTGCCTAACTAAGTATGCTAGGCAGCGACCAAAAAGACACATAGGCACAGTAGAGCGCAGGCTAGAACACGTGCGCATCAGTTATCAAACATCTCTTGAGCAAGAATTCGCGCATACCTGGCAAGAACAGGATTCTAAGTTCCAGCTGACCTCGGGCAAGGTAGAGCGTGTGGTAACTAGAGCTACAGCCTATGGCAATATAGAAGTGGAGGGCTACAAAGCTAGCTACCAGGTAGACAGCACTTATTCGAAATTTCTAACACCGATCTTTATCCCTGAAGAGAATTCTCTGCCAGTAAATAGTAAGTGTGGCAACACTTCTTGCAGAATTTTACCTGTCGCCTACTTCAACCAAGGTGTAGACGACTCAGGCAAATGGGAGAACTGGCCATCCTGGCATAAACTCGCCGGCGGCCAGAGCTGCGCAGCTGCTAGCAGTGTCATGGCGCTCGGGTTTCTCAAAAAGCTAACTGGCGGCCACCGACTAAAAAGCTACGTCTTCAAAGATAACGGTCAAACTCTCAAACATAAAATCTGTGGGAAGCCCGGAGGTTTTGCAGTCACCAGTGCCAATACCAATTGTAATTATTCATCCGTAGCTACCACCAGGAACTACCTCGAGCAGTACGGACTCAAAACTAAGACTCACTGGACTGCGGGTAGCGACTCTGTTAAAAAGTCACAGCTGCAGATGGTAAAGGCTTCTATAGACAGGGGTAAGCCAGTTTTGCTTTCATATAAACAACCGGTAAGTCATGTTTTGTTAATTGTAGGTTACACATTTGATAATCAGATTGTAGTCAACGACCCATACCGGGATATTCAGAACAACTTGGTTAGAGGTAAATACGATTATAGCGGCAAAGGTGCCATCTACAGCCTCTACCCAGGTGGTGACTTTAATTTAAATTATTTAATTGAAATCTTATAACAATGCAGAGAAAATATCTAATTCTGGGTGCGATTATATTTACTGGAGTGGCTATCACAGCATCTATGTCATTTCTATTTATGAACACCTTCGAGCCGCTAGGACCTAGTAAGCCTTTCGTGCTGGAGTGGTCTCATCCTGGTGCGTTCCTCGCTTACAAAGGTGAAGACGTCTACATAGATTTTGAGACCGATTTCTCAGCTCCAGGAGAAATGTACGAGTCGTATAGCTTTAAGGATATAGAGACTGAATCCGAAATCTTAACCATTACTGTCTCAAATATCTATGTCGAATCGCCGGATGACGCTGGTATAGAATATAATGACGAGGGTGCTGCTATAGGAGTTCCCAGGGAAGATGTCATTAACTTTGGAACTTTTCTTGGCAAAAATTTGTACCAACTCAAGCCGGGAGTCAATAACGATACCAATAAAGGCGAACCAGCATTCTTTGATTATAACGAAGAGTTTGTCGATAATATACTGAATATTGATGGGAAATCGATTGACATCAGATTTGGCAACGAATACGAGGGCCTTGAGTCAATATTATCCGGTATTCTTATACCAAAATCTACTTTACAAGAGAATGATTAACTATACTATAAAAGTATAAATATTTACGTATCAACCACCCATGCGGAATATACAAGCACCACAGGCAGTTTCGAGGGTTATCCACATGAGATCACATTTCCGATACGTAAACCAATTTACTATAGGTTATAGATTTGATATAATAGGTTATATAAGCTAGTAAGTTTAGTTCAAGCAAAATGATAGCAATCAACCATAGTGAAGCAAACAGAATGGATAACCTCGGCGCATTGGCGTTGAAAATGCAGAAGACCGGCCAACCGACATTCGTAGATGTGGCAGAGCAAGATGATAGGATAGAGTCAGAAAAAAATACCAAAGCTTCTTTATTGAAGATCGCTGGTGCATTTCTTCGAATGGCCAAACCATTTTCTGGCATGGTATTTGCAGAGGCAACCCTTCAAGCATCTGTGGCAGATCCAAGGCTGATCAGAGAATTCAACGACAGTACAAACTTACTCATAAACGAAGATACAACAGCATACACAATGCCAAACCGAAGAATCGCATATGTAACCCCATATAGAAAAGTCACTGATAGCGAGACCTTCCCCCAAGTGACTAACGTCGTCTCAAAAGCTAGAAGATACTTCTTCAAGTATATAAAAGGGTGGGAAATAAACGATAGAGATATTGCTGGCAATGATCTTGGTGATGATGCAACTACATACGTTGCAACTGCAAGAAGTCATATGTTTCCTGAAAAAGTAGATGCAGTCGCAACCGCAAGAACAATAAATGTAACCGTAGCAAAAGGTACAATCCCAAATAACTCATTGTCAGCAGAAATTATTGAACATGCCATCACGGGAATGTCTGATAAGCTTTCTATCATGATAAGCGAACTAGGACAAGACGCCAGGGTAGTTAGTGGCAGCTATGGCTTCAAGAACTGGGATAAAGCGTTAAATAAAGCTGATCCACGTGATAGAAAGGTAATTTTAAATGAGATTATGAGCCCGAGGCCTGTGGCAGAACAAATTGCCGAAGCCCTGTTTAATCCATCATCTGATACTGTCGCAGCGAGTATCCTAGAAATACTACAAACGGGTGGGAATCTGACAATAATAGAGAGACTTACAGCTGGAATCACGCCGGATCTAAAGCTTGCTAGTGATATAACATTAACCATAATGACGGAGGCAGCAACGAAATCTCTTATCAACGGTGATTACTTATGGCTAATTCAAACGGACAGTGCGTTTTTACACCGACTTATCGAAACATTTGGAGAAGATTCTATATCTATACTTGCGCGAACAGTCCAAAAGAAACATAACCCTCGAAACAAAGAAGTTGCTGACGTGTGCCATACTTTAGGCCTCGATTTAAGAAAAGCTGCTAAATACCTAGAGGATGAACCTATCGAAGGATATAACGGGCCAAATGATAAGTACTGGGATGACAGAAAATACCTACACGAGGCTTTCAAGCGAAGAATGAGTATACTCGAGGAGCAAAAACAAGCAGCTCTTCAACATCAGCCCGAAGCGGCCTAAGAATCATATTGCCGTTGCTAGTAGTAGGTGCTATAAATAAGGTAAATGATACTGCTGCTATACATAACTGCTATTCTGAACGTCTCACTCGGATTGTTCACTTACCTGAGCAACCGAAAAGATAAGCTAAATATTCGATTCTTTATACTGACGATATTTATAGCACTATGGGCTGCTACAAACGCCGAATTCCAGAACAGCCCTGATGCAGCGACGATGAACATCTGGGCAGCATTGTCATACCAATCTGCTGGGGCACTTCTTACTACATTAGTCTATTTCTCCAGAGCGCAAGTAAAGAAAGCTGGGTCCTGGAAGCTACTAAATAATCTACCTTTGTTTGTACTAGTATTTATATTGATTGGCAGCATACTCCCGGGTTTCTTCACTACCGGAGTTAACTTTGATGCTAAATCAATTATACCCAGCGCAGCTTATCCATTGCTACTTCTAAGTTACTTATTTCTAGCAGTTAGAAGTACTTTTAATTTAATCATAGCTATTAGAAGAGCTAAAAAGGTAAATAAAAGCACACAGCGACTAATTAGTTATGGTTCAATAGGCGCACTGATTGCAGGTGTAATCACCAACCTAGTTTTACCAGCCTCTGGCGTTTATGTAGCGGTCACTTTGGGACCTTCATTCACTTTGATTCTCTTTACAGCAGTTGTATATGGCATCCTAAAGTATCAACTTTTCAATGTCAGGCTGTTGTTAGGAAGAATTGTTTACTTCGGGTTACTTACATTTGTAACTTACATTATATTTTTCACAGTTGTTATTGCTTACCAACTAATATTTGGAAGTCCATTGAGCGCGGAAGCATTTCTAGTTGGACCAATTGTGGGAATGATATTCGTGCTGGCATACAATCAAGTTGAAGGATACATTCGTAGAGAGATAAATTCACGCTATATAAACCCAGGCTATGATCCATTTGAGGTAGTAGACAATCTCTCCAAAAGTCTCTCGCTTCTAATAAAGAAAGAGGATATTACTGAGACCACCAGCCAATCAATAAGTAGAGCCCTGAGACTCGATAAATCAAATGTAGAAATATACGACAATAAGGAAGCTTTAGGCATACAGGAGCTGAAAATATATAACGCACTCAAGGAGCTGTGGAATGTTGCCAAAAGCGAGCCAGTATTTCAAGAAGTACAGGAATATAGACCTAGCGATAATCTTGTTAAAACAGCAGATAGCGTCGAATATTTGAGAGATTATATTAAGAGAGCTTCATTCAAAGCCATAATCCCACTTGGTGTCGCAGACGATTTAGTAGGGTACATAGCGTTGGGCGATAAGGACGGCAAATCGCCATACAACTATCAGGATGTGGATTTGATTAGGAATATTAGCTACATAGTATCCCAAGCCATCAACCGCGCCCTTCTCTACGAAGAGGTACAGCAGTTCAATGCCTCGCTGCAGAGGAAGATCAAGCTAGCCACGAAGGAATTGCTGGATCAAAATGAGCTACTGGAGACTGCTTTGACCAGACTAGAGGCTATCAGGCAACAGGAGCAGGACATGCTTGACGTAATGGGACATGAGCTCAGGACGCCAATTACCATCATCCGCAACGCCCTGGGCTTTTTGAAACTTAAGACCGACGCCAAAAGAGAAGTGACCCAAGAGCAGATCGCAAGTTATTCTGAAAAGGGACTCGAGGCTGCTCGAAGAGAGATTATCTTGATCGAGACGCTGCTAGCGGCCACTAAGATGGAAGCCAAGCGTGTGCAGTTAAACCTAGACGCAGTAAATATAATCGATGTGATCGGCATCGCCATGGAAGCCCACCAGCAGATTGCAGATGAACGCGGCATTAAAGTAATATTCCACAAACCTAAAGGAGATGCCGCTGACTGGCAGGTTTATGCTGATCGCACCAGAATCCAGGAGATTCAAGACAATCTAGTCAGCAACGCCATCAAATATACCATGAAAGGCACGGTTGAGATCTCGGTGGAGAAACTAAAGACCAAGCTTAAAATAAACGTCAAAGACTCTGGTATAGGTATCACCAAAGAGGATCTAGCCAAGCTCGGCAGAAAGTTCTTTAGAGCCAAACAGTACATCAAAGATGGCGCCTCAGGGGCAGTGGTTAGACCTGGCGGCACAGGACTGGGCCTTTATGTATCGTTTGAGTTAGTTAAGCTCATGGGAGGCAATGTCACCATCGAGAGCGAACTAGGTAAGGGCTCTATTTTCAGCTATACCATGCCTACATACCACGGGCAAGAACCGAAGCACATCGACCAGACTTTTGAAAAGAGCCAAGAAGACCAGACATTAGATGAATTAACAGCCAAGGAAGGATCTAGAAAAACACGTGAAATAGTCAAACAAATACTAGATAGAAAGGATTTAGAGGTCGAGGAGAAGAAAGAAGAGAGCGAAGACATCAAAGGATTCCGAACCATAAGCAGCACAGGTGATATCATCTCCAAGATTTCACCGAAAAAAGTAAAGAAATAGCTTCTCAGCAAGTCCTGTAGTATGTTACAATTAGGTAAGCATTAAATAATTTACTTTCGACCACACACACAATGCAGCAGCAAAAAATCTGGGCTAAAGCCTTCAGTTTACTTACAGTAGGATTCCTATTGTTATCTAACTTTGGTCCATTAGTGCAGGCAGCTGCGCAAGAACTGGCAGTAAGCGAGCAGGAGACTGTTTCCGAAAAGCCGGTTGAGGAAGTAAAACAAGAGGAGCCAGTAGCTCCTGTCGAGGAGATTAAAGAGGAAGTCAAATCTGAAGAACCAGAACAGGCTCCAGGCAGAATCACCGAAGAAGCTGCTTTTACTAGTGATGAGACCGAAAGTAAGCAAGAAGAGAAGTCTCCTGAGATAGTCAAAGAGGAGGAAAGTGCCGAGATCGAGAAAGTCCTCGAAAGTGGTCAGGTAGAGAGTAAAGAGGTCCAGAAATCCATTGTAGAGGGATTTTTGGTATCTGAAGAAGTAGTTAATGCTAACCTAGCTGTTCATACTGCCATCAAAACTGGCGAAGTATACAAATCCAGCGATGCTCAAGCATCTATAAAGTTCAACAGAATTGATTCAAAAGAAGCAGTCACCCTAAGTATCGAGAAAGTCACTATTGTCTCAGGCGTGCTAGATGGCAAGCCAGTAACTACAGGTTACAAGTTTACAACCACCCCTAAACTAGCAGAAGGTAGTTTTGAGGCAGTTGTCAGTTTGCCAGTTACCGGACAGATAAACGCTGAGAGCGAGCTAAGCCTGCAGTACTCACAGGATGGAGTCAACTTCAAAGAGGAAGATACTCAAGTTAAAGCAGAACAAAACGGTCAAAAGCTTGAGGTTAGCTTCACAGTCGATCATTTCACTGTATTCGTGGTGGTGGCTGATGATATTGTGCCTAGCAACTTCGTCTCAAGAAATGTTCAGGGCTGGAGAATGGTGTCCACTGGTAATGCCAGCACAAACATCGCCTTAGTTAGCGATCACTCAGTACCTCAAAACTTCGGAGCACACAGTATTCGCGCAATCAGACCAGGCGGAGCCGGTGTTAACAGATCATTCTTAGGTTTTTTTGAGGACGGTAGAAATCTGAATTCAATCCAAGAAGTTAGTTGGAATGCGTTCACAGTAACCGGCACAGATACTTACCTAAATATTTTCTTAAGAAACAACAACTTCCCATTCCAGACAGCAACTGTAGTCTACCAGCCAGGAGTTACAGCAGGTAGTTGGAGGACAAATACCTTGACAGGAGCAACTGCAGGAGGAGTTAGTATTAGGGTAAGTGGATCAACAATCAACTATCCTACATTCGACGCTCTTAGAGCTGTCTACGGAAACTGGAATATTGTCAATCAGCCACTAGGACTTCTAAGTAACTACATAGGCGGTGTTGTTATCGTTTCGGGCTCAAGCAGCCCTACAGCAGCCCAAGAGCACTTCTTTGATGGCGCAACTGTGCTATTTAATGGCGGCGATATCGACGACAGCAATTACGACTTCCAGGCTCCATTCGTAACTATGCCTTTCGGCCAAGAAGTTACTGGTACATATGGGCAGGCGGGCAGAGATGGCATTCCAACTTGCGCAGCTAATGACCGTGTCTACACAAACCAATCAGATGCAAATGGCAGAGCCAGACAGGTTTTGGAGTGGGCAGTAGTACCAGGTGCACAGTCATATAGATACCACAGTTTTAGTTGGAATGGCAGTAGTTGGAATGAGATCAGCAACAACACCATTAGTGCTACTGCCGATTACACGGTAGCTGGTTATGACATGACTAGATTCAATAATACTACTGGTTTTGCTTCTTACACTGAGTTTGACACCACTAACAACGTGTTCAGATACGTCACTATGGGCACTGCGCCAGGCACCTACACCAGAACTGTAGAGGCTTGGAGTCTAGCAGGCGCTACCGGCACACTTCTAGGCAGTAGTGAAATTGATACAGCTGACTTGCAAGTCGGCGGGGCTTTCAGAAATAACGCCAATGTCTGCTCAAGACTTACTATAGATCGCACAGCTCCCGCAGCTGTAATCCCAGAGTGGGGTTGGAATACACCAGCTGGAGGTTATGTAGCAAATAGCGGCACCGGTCTAACTAGGCACGTCACCTGCGGTGGCACCATTAGCGACATCAACCAGTACAGAGGTCTATGGGCAGCTAGCAGCGAGCCAAACTTCTTCAGATATGAGCGAGATGTATTCTACAACGGCAACTATGTAGGTACATACAACGAAAGCAACAACTACACAAATGCCTTCAATAGCCAGTTCGGCACCAATGCCAACGGCGGTGAAGGAGTGTACTACGTGAGAATTAGAGCAGTTGATCTAGCTGGCAACGCCTCAATCTCAAATGCAGTCTGGGCAAATAAAACCTTGCCTGTAAACCCTGCTACTGACCCGAATTTCTGTCAACTGACCATCGACATCAATCTTGAGACACCAGTGCAAATCGGATACAACTTTAATAACGGTGGTGGTGATACTGGAGCTCTACCAAGGCCAGCTACCGAGATCGTCTGTCGTGGCGGAACTACCGATGTTAACTCAGTTGCAGTTCACTGGCTACATGCTGGAGGTACAAACATCAAGTACCAGAGGCAATTTGCTATTAATGGCGGAGCCTGGACTGGAAACGAGATTTACACCACACAGTACACCAACTTACGTCAGTTCGGAAGCGCTACTGGCAACCCAGGTACATATCAGTCCAGAGTTCGAGCATTCTACGATGCCAATAGCAACAATCTCCTAGACGCTAGCGAATCATACTCAGATTGGAGTAATACCTGTCAGATAAGATTTGTAGTGGCTCAAGCTACTCCTGCAAATGCCGAGATCCAGGTTTGCAAAGAAGACGTAAATGCAAGCAGACTAGCTGGTTGGGAGATGAGCCTAGATAGAGCAGGGGCAGCTGTCGGAAACGGCCAAGCTACCGTTATGAACTTCTCAGATCTTTCAGGTACAAGTGCAGGTAACTTCCCAGCAGGTGTATACAGAGTAAACGTCACTGGTACATATAGGTATGGCAGTGCGGCCATGATTGCAGATGCTGGTTACTCTTATAGACCAGCCTCACTGGGAGCTGTAAACCTAGGTTGTGATTGTTGGTATGACGGCGATCAACTAACTACTGTCGGCGGTCTAGAGGTTAAAATCAACGGCAGTAACATCGATTGGGGTATGTACAATGCAGGTCACAGCTATACCCATTACTACACACACACAGGCGGTCCTCTTAACTTCTCAGTTTACGACAATGCCTATGGTGACAATGCAAATATAGACATGGTCATCTCAGTTGTAGCAGCAGATGTAAACCAAACCACAGCCGCCACTGCCACTGCAGATAATGGATGTACCACATTTAGCGTCCTACCTGGGCAGTACTCACTAACAGAGACAATGCAAGCCAACTGGGAGTTCAGATCTAGAAGTGATAGTGGAACTAACGGTAGCGCTGTCAATCTAGTGGCAGGCAGCAATCCTGCTATTACTTTCACAAACAGACTGTTGAGATCTGAGATCTATTGGTTCAAAGTAGTAGGAGATATCGGTCCAGCGGTGGCAATTGCACCATACATCCAAAACAGCTTTGCCTCAGATCTACAGATCAATTCAACTAGTTCAAGTTTCACTACCACAATTGACAATCCAACTCCTTCATCTTGTAACACAGTCAATGTCTTCAATAGGACATCAAACTGTCACCAAGTTGCAGGTAGATACACCGAGTTAGACGCCGGTGAGTACCAGATTAGCGAGATCAATGTACCTACTGGATTCGAGTTCTCATGGGCCAGATGTATGATCAATCCATTCAGTCCTGCCGGCACGATTGCCGCTTGGGGTCCAAGAGTTACTGCCAACCCAGGTGAGTTTACCGCTACTGGAATGCCAGGAGCAGCAGTTGGTAGCGATACTATCGACGTCACTGTCAACGAGAGAATCTACTGCGTAGTTCACAACGAGGATCTAAGCAGCATCTCAGGTAGCAAAGTAATCGACAACAACAGCAATTCAGTTAATGACGCTGGCGATTTCAATCTAGCTGGTTGGACTATTAATCTATACAACTCAAGCTGGGCAGCAGCAGGCACACAGAGCACAGACGCTAGCGGAGATTACAGTTTCCAGAATCTAAGAGCAGGTACATATTATATCTGCGAAGAGGATAGAGCAGGTTTTGTGCAGACTGCAGTAACTGGCGGTAATACTGAAGTAGTAGCAAATACAGGTGTAACAGCCACAGTAGCTGACAGATGTCAGAGGGTTGATTTAGCCTACAACACCGACAGAGCAGATGTAGATTTCCTAAACTTTGAGCTAGGTAGCATCGCTGGAATCAAGTTCAACGACAGCAACCCAAATCCTGCACTTAGCCAAGATGGAGTATACGATATGGGTGTAGAGCCTGGAGTAGCTGGCTTTACTATCTTCATCGACGCCAATAGTAATCAAGCATTTGATGGAGGTGAAGTGTCAGTAGTTACCGGCGCAGCTGGAGAATACATCTTCACAGCTCTAAATGCAGGCACTTACAGCATCTGCGAAGTCAACCAAGTAGGTTGGACTGCGCCAGCAGCTGGAGTTTGCCAGAGCGTAGTGATCTCTACCTCAGGTCAGGACGTCACTGATGTCAATTTCGCTAACTACCAACCAATTACTGCCAACTTACCTAGTGTCTCAATCGCCGGGTTTGAAATCGACGAAGCTAGACTTGACCAGGTTATTGCAGGAGTTAATGCCACCACAGTCTGCAACAACTCAGTAGCTGATCCTAGCGAGAGCCTATCACAGCAATGTAGCGCCTTGATCTGGGAAGTTAGACATGACGGAGGAGCTTGGACTCAAATGCATGACGCTACTAGCATGGCCTACGGCGCATTTGGATTGCCAATTGGTTCACAAAATGAGAATGCCCGAGTACAAAACTACGTACTTGGCGACTTCTACAACAGAACCAACAACTTCTTCATCGATAATCCAGCCAGCAGAGAAATCAGAGTTAGATTCGCTAACTTCCCACTTTCTGCAGTTGCTAGAGTTGCTATCGACAATATCAACCCAGCTGTCACTCTAACTGCAAATGTCGGCGGCAATAGTGCTACCAATGTATCAGGTGGTAGCGTTCCAACTCTAAACATAACGGCAGGTCAAGCAGTTAGCTTTAGCGGTAGTTTTACCGATCAAGCTGGAGCCTTTGACGGCCACCCTGGTAATCCTTTCCAAGCTCGAATGAACTTCGGTGGAACTGGTTTCTTCGGTCAAACTATTACCCAGCCAAACAATGTCAGCTACCAAGTAACTGGAATTCCAAATAGAGTATATGCCAACGGTACCTACGCAGCAGTTCTTAGAATCTGCGAGGAGAACAACCTATACGGAGCTTGCGGTACTGCCAACATCACTATCAACGTCACTGGTGGAACCACTGGCGGCACTGACAATACTGGTAACCCTCTACCTGACGGAACAGTAGGAACTGATACACAGGAAGATGGAGCCATCTTAGGTATAGGGGATAATGCAGAGTTTACTCTAAGTCTAGGCGGAGATAACTACTTTGCTGACGAAGGTAAGGACGTAGTATTCGCGTTATCAACTGCCGGCGCTAGCTTAGAAAATCTAGTCTGCACTTGGGACTTCGGCGATGGCTCAGCAAAGGTCAGCTTTGAGGGCATCGAACAGAACAAGGTTCGCCATAGCTACGGCCAGGGTGGAAACTACAAAGTCACAGTTGAGTGCGAAAATAAAACTACTGGCACCAAGCAGACCACTACTAGCTCAGCAATTATCGGTAGAGCTGCTGCAGACGAGTTCAATGGCGGTAATGTAGCTGGGCAGAATGATACAAATGGACAAACTAGCCAAGCTAGCGGAATTAGTCCATGGCTCATCATCATTCCAGTTGCCTTGATCATCTTACTTATCATAGTATTCTTCCTAACTAGACGCAGAGAGGAAAGATAGTTAAGAGCACAAACGTTGTAGAACGGTAAAAAAAGTAAGCAAGGGCGGCCAAAAGGCCGCCCTTTTTGTTATATTTTAGGTAGATGAAGAAACTTTTTACAGGGTTATTGGCCGTCAGCTTGCCGGTGCTGTTGTTTACATTTTGCGTGACCTGGTCAATTTTGGCAGTTACTTACTATGAGGCTGAGAATAAAAGACCTCAGAGGGTTGAAGCCAGTAGTATAAATTCTGCAAATATAAATACCCAGGTCGGCCGGTTAATTCCAGTACCTGCCCGCTGGAATGAGAATGAACAAGTGCTGAAGTTTTCTGCAGGCAAAAGTCTGACCGAAATGTATGCTGCGAGGCAGGCGGAGTTAGTTAGTTACCTAAATAGTAAAAAAATCAGCGACAACTACAGCATCTACTTTGAAGATCTGAAATCTGGAGATAAGGTATTACATCTGGAAGGAAGAAACCGCAAGCCGGCGAGTATATATAAAGTGGCACTAGCGGTTTTAGTGATGAGGAGATCCGAGACCAGTGGATTATCGCTGAATAAACTAGTACGCATCGAAAACAAGAATTATAGCCTAGCTAAAGTGATGGAACTGATGCTCACCGAGAGCAATAATGATGCCATCAGCATAATGGAGAGGGAGTTGGGAGGATATAATGCCACGCAAAGTCTAATTGGGCAGGAGTTTGGAGCAGTGTTGAAGAGAGCAGGACAAATAACAACTGCCACGGATATTGCCAAGGTGTATAAGAAGCTCTACGAATCATATATACAAGATGGTGGATACCTAAACAGAACTAGCGCCGTTCAAATTATAGACCTAATGAAGAGACAAATCCCACAATTACAAGACCGCATCCCTGCAGCAGTTAGGGCCGTCAAACCTGATTACGAAATTGCCAGTAAAATTGGCACACTTGATGGTGTTTACCAGGATGCAGCTCTAATATTTACTGACAGCGGCCGAGATTACCTTCTGGTCATACTAAACGAACAAAGACTTACCACTTCTGCAGTGGCCGAAATCA
The DNA here is from genome assembly GCA_937876695.1 of uncultured bacterium. Lineage (GTDB taxonomy): Bacteria > Patescibacteriota > Dojkabacteria > CALFHW01 > CALFHW01 > CALFHW01. The sequence goes on along the minus strand of CALFHW010000185.1, from coordinate 2,652 downwards.
GAGAAATCACCCGGATACTGCTATACTAAAAGCATGGGTAGTATCAAAAAATTACCAGCTGAATTAGTCAGCAAGATCGCTGCTGGTGAGGTAGTGGAAAGACCTCTATCTGTAGTAAAAGAACTAGTTGAGAACTCGCTGGATGCGGGTGCAACTCAAATAACTGTGGAGCTACTCAATGGTGGTATCGATCTAATCCGCATTATCGATAACGGCAGCGGCATGGACGGGGAAGACCTGGCGATTGCCACGCAGCTGCACACAACTTCAAAGCTCAGCAGTATCGAGGATCTGGAAAACATCAGCTCATTCGGCTTTCGCGGAGAGGCCTTAGCAAGTGTCTCCGCAGTTGCAGATGTGGAGATTGTGACTAGCAAAGAGGAAGCGCTCGTCTGGAGTGATGGGAGTATTGCGCCTGCCAGTAGAAGCCAAGGGACTACTATTACTGTCAAGTCGCTGTTTAGAAAAGTCCCAGCTCGCAGAAAATTTCTAAAGTCCAGCCGCAGCGAGGAGAGCGCAGTTAGAAGTTTTCTAAAAGCAATTAGCTGTGCAAGGCCCGAGGTCAGTTTTGAGTATATCGTCGACGGCAAAGAAATCTTCAACCTTAAGCCAGATAGTTTTGAATCTAGGTGCGCATGGGCTTTGGGGCTTAAGACGGACGAGCTATATACCGGTTCAGATTCGCCGGAGAGCCTGAGAGGTGCTGGGGTGCAACTGGCGCTTGCGCACCCTAGACATGCTCAAAAAAGGCCTCCCCAAATTGTAATCGTCAACGGCCGCGTCATCAAAGATCAACTCATCGCCTCGGCGATCAAAAAAGGCTATGAGACAAAGCTGCCGGCTGATCTAAGACCTGCATTTGTGGCGGTGTTAAACTTTTCAGGAGTAGATATCGATGTCAACGTCCATCCCCGCAAAGAGGAGATCAAATTCAGCGATGAGAAGGCGATTTTTGGTACTATTCTCAGACAAACCGCCCAGATCCTCAGCACAAATATGCGCAGCGAATTCGAGAGTCGATTTATTGGGATTGTGGGGCAAGCGGAGAGCCGAGAAGCACCGAGCCAGAAGGAAACATCTGGTTGGGGAAGATCAAATGGTAGCATTGCTAGAAGCACTGGAGCAGCCATAGACTTTACAGCTGCGATTCTAAGAGAGAAAGATCCTACTAACAACGTAAGATTATTGGAACCTAGCCCTACAACCACGAGTTTCCAACCTGCTCCACCAGTAACACAAGACTTCCTACAGATATTCAATACCTACATTCTTTTTGACCGCGAAGATAGCCTAATTATGGTGGATCAACATGCTGCAGATGAGAGAGTCAAATACGACAGGCTTCTAAAACAATACACTAACAAAGGAATCGAGACCGCACCTCTGCTGTTGCCTATGCACATCAGTCTGGACTTAAAAGGCGGTGAACCCGAGGCATTACTGACCTCTCTGCAAAATCTCGGCTTTGATTGCGAACTGTTTGGTCTGGAATTGCAAGGTAAACAAGATATTAAAATTAATTCCATCCCCGCGCTCCTCCTAGATAAAAACGGCATTTTGGGCAGGCTAGAGAAATTCTTTGACGAGCTAATGCAAGAAATTGATCTGGGTAACTTGGAGAATGAGGTCAAAAGGGCGATTGCAACTATGGCCTGCCACGGCAGCATCAGGGCTGGGCAAAAACTCGAGAAACCCCAAATCACTAAACTCATTACCGACCTTTGGGATAGTACCGATCCTTACACCTGCCCGCACGGCAGGCCAATTGTGTGGGAGGTCTCAAGATCTGAGATTGAGAAAAAGTTCTATCGGATCAAGTAATACTTTAGCTAGTGTAATTCATGTCAGAAAAAACTAGTAGCACCAAGGCAAGCAGCTCACTAACTGATACCCTAAGTGCCAAACTACCCGGCCTACTGCCTATTGCCATGGCCATAATCGCTGCCGTTTTGGGGCTGGTACTGCTTATTTTCGGAGTACTGGCAGCGATTGCTGGAAGTGAAAATCTATTGGAACCCGCTGGTAGTAGCAACATTCATCAGGACGGTCAGGAACAGAGCCAACCACAGCAACAGGCTATTTCCAAAAACCCTATATCAGCAGAACGCGCTCAGATTACACTCCCTTCTGGTGAAAAACTATCAACTGAGATTGCTGACACCGAAGAAGAGAGAAGAATCGGTCTGATGAACCGCACTGAGCTAGAAACTGACGGCATGCTCTTCGTGTTTGAGCAAGAAGCCAAAGCCAGCTTCTGGATGAAAGATACCCTCATTCCTCTCGATATTTTATTCATAGATAAAGATGGAATTATCACCGACATCTATGAAAACGCCAAACCTCGAAATACTGAAAAAACCTATCCATCTAGCAAGGCCATTTTGTATGCACTAGAAATTGAAGGTGGTAGGAACAAGCTGTTAAGGCTTAAACCAGGAGATAAACTAGAATTAAATTTTTGATAATAATTTGTTTGCATAAAATATTTCTATGTAGTACATTTAGTTGGAAGTCTAACTACTTCCAAGGCAGTAAATAGTTAGAAGTGCAAGCAAAGATGTCTCTTCGGAGACATTTTTGTTGGTGTCGGCCTCTAGCAATTATCACCCGAGAGTGCTAATATTAATAAGTAGTTAATTACCAGTTTGTTGA
>CALFHW010000184.1 GCA_937876695.1 uncultured bacterium | reverse complement strand
AGCAAAAGTTCATGTTGGTCAGAAATAAAGGTGTAGATATAAATGATTATTCAAAAGTTAAGATTTCCAAAATCTGGAGCCAGCGCTCCAAACTCGATGACCAGCAGCTCTCAAGCCTGAATAAGACCTTAGCTCTTGCAGAGACTGCCTTTATGGATAGATTCAAGCTCAGCTGGGCATATGACGCCGGCGGATTTCTAGTGACGGATATTGAGAGCTATGCAGATGAGACTGCCTTGCCAGCTTTGGCAGAAATCTACAAGAAGCTGAAGGATGAGAGGGATATGCCAAGACAAGATGTCAGTCATACTCCTCAGGTAGAAACTGTCACTAATATTGCACCCATGGCCAAGACGGTTCAGCTAGAACCTACTCAACCTGTTTCCGAGATTACTCAGAAGCAAGACGCAATGCTGGCAGGCCTAAATAAAACTTCTGAGGAACTAATTCTGCCCGAGCCAGAGCGCGAACTGAAGGCTGGCCAAGTAAAGGAAATGTTACCAGAGATTAAAACTGCCAGCGAAGTATGGTGGTATCCGCTTAGGCCTGCAAGTGAAGTCAAGGTATTTGCGGGCAACCTAGACGGTCTGGGAGTATTTAGGCTGGATGAAATTGTAGACCTACTTGGCGGCGGTATTTTACAAACCTCGCAAGCCCTGCAAAAGCAGGTTTGTGAATATTTAGCGCTCTATCTCAAAGCAATTGCGCCCAAACCTCTGATGCTTGAGTTATCATCAAATCAGAATATGGACGGGCAAATTCAAGTCTTGTCTCAGCTGAGAAATCTATACGGCCACCGCAATTTCTGGGTGTCTATGCCCAGTACAACTAGCCATGAAAACTCAGCTACTATTAAAAAAGACCTCTCAGCAGGAGGATTCAGGCGCACCGCTACCTTCAAGGTATATCAAACCGTCAGCCAGCCTATTTTCTTTACTGCGATTGAAAAGGTATTTGAGCAGGGCATTGACGGGGTAATTCTAGACTTAGACAAGATTATTGAACACATTTACGGTAGCAACTTAGGTGATGTGGTATTGCATTTGGCAGCTGAGAAAGAATTAATTCTGGACTATTTCAATAACCACTTAGCCAAGGACAGCGAGTTTAAGACCAAAATGCTCATCAAGACGGAGAGTAGGGAGATTTTCGAATTGCTACTAAACCCTATGTTAGAGCACGGCATAAATGGTTTGATCTATTGCTGGCAAGACGTATACGAATTCAAATCCACTCTAGCCAATCTGGAATCAGACATCCTCACCTCCAGTCTGAAGAAGATCAAAAAGAAACTAAACAAAATTTAATTTTAGCCAGTTAACTGTGATGAAGTCCGCTTTAAAAAAGTTTGTAGTAAATTACTCAGCCAATATCACTTTCGTGCAGGCACTTGTTGCCACCCTAGGCAGCTTATATTTTAGCCAGGTGATGGAGCTTACTCCTTGCACTTTGTGTTGGTACCAGCGTATTTTGATGTATCCAATAGTTCTATTGAGTGCAACTGGGATTATCCTCAAAGACAAAAATTTGAGCATTTACACTTTGGTGTTATCAATTCCAGGAGCGTTAATCGCCCTCTACCACTACATGCTGCAGCTTACTGGTTATGACCAAATTGGTTTTTCTACTTGCTCAGTGGCAACTCCCTGCACAAATATCGAGATTTCATTTCTGGGCTTTATTACAATTCCCTTGATGTCATTTGTGGCATTTACAATAATCACTGTTCTAAACGTAGCAAACATCATAATCCTCAGAAGAAATAGCAAGTAGAATTAGGTGAAATCAGCTATCAGAAATAGAGTGCAGTAGTATATAGCTCGATAGATAGCTTGGTCTCGTTATCGGGAGAACAGTCTTGACTTCCAGCGGCGCAGACCTTCAGCTACTCTGAAGTAAGCAGGGAAGGCGAGCACTACAAGAGTGGTGCTAGATATCAGTCCAAACACGATAGTAAAGCCCAGGCTCTCCCAGAATGGCTCAGAGATAGCTAGAGGCAATAGGCCTAGTACAGTGGTAGTGGAGGTGGTTAGCAGCGCTCTGAAACGAAGTTTCAAGGCATCTACAATCGCCACCGGAACAGTTTTACCCTCTGCCAGCTCTTGGTTAGCATAATCGATCAGCATGATAGCGTTGTTGACTACAATACCAGATAAGGCAATTAGTCCGATCATCACAAAGAAACTCAGCCCATTGCCAGTTGCTTGCAGACCAGGGAACAATCCTACAAATGAGAATGGCAAGGCGATCAGCACCATAAATGGCTGCAGGAAAGAGTTGAAATGCAGCAGTAGCAACATATAAATCACTAGAATCGATAACCCAAAAGCAACTATGGTTGAGGTGAAGGCATTTAAGTTATCGCTGCCAATGCCTTGGTCAAATTCGATAGTGTTATTTTCGGTTAACTCTTTAAACTCCTCAGTAAGCCTGGTATTTACATCTATGCCAGTAGTCTCCTGATAACCTTCAGGGAAAGCAATCCCTACTTCAGCAAACGTTCTACCATTCTTGCGCGCGATAGTGTCTAGATTGAGGACATCTACTTTTTCAGGCTTTAGCTTATCATTTGCAGTGCCGAAGGAGTTTGAGAGTACAAAATCGCTTACTTTCGTACCCAACTCTTGCAGCGATTTCTCATCATCGGCAAAAATCTGTACGAAATAGTCATAATCCTGTGGAGGGACGCCTACTCCAGTTAGGGCTATTTTATGCTCAACCCCTTTAATATCATCTAATTTTTCTTCTATTTCTTTGATGTACTCAGGTCCTGTAGTATCGCGTTCGCTGTATTTAGTTAGGTATACCTGCATTTGCGCAGAGGTTGCAGTAGCGTCTATGATTTCAATCTCTATCAAATCTTTACCAATGACATCAGCTACCTGGGATTCAACTTTTGTAACTATGTCGATAGCTTCTTCTAGCTTAGCCTTGCGTTCATATGCTAGGCTAACTTGCAGGCTATTGCCATCTTTAGGTTCTGGAAAAATATTGAACTCAAGTTCGGCAGCCTTAGAGGCGCCAAATACAACCAATATCATACTTACAATTATCACCAGGCCAGTGAGCACGCTGCTCTTTAGGTAGAAGGCCACGAATTTGCTTAGTAATTTACCCACAGTATTCACCAGATTTCCTGGCAAGGAGATTAGCTGAGATAGCTTAGTCTTTTTGGGTTTGCCCCAGATAGTCATACGGAAATATACTGGTACTAATGTCAGGGCAATTAACAATGATATAGCCAGGGCAATTATCACAGTTATCGGTATCAACTTGATGAAATCACCCAAAATTCCGGATATAGCCAGCATAGGTACAAATACCAGAAGTGTAGTCAATGTACCGGAGATGTCAGCGACTACCACTTTAGAGAGAGCTGCTTTTATGGCGGTTAAAGCTTTCACGCCCTTTTGCCTCTCGGTATCTATCGACTCCACAATCACAATGGCGTCGTCTACAAATAACCCCAGGACTAGAATCAGAGCAAATAATGAAATAGTGTTTAGGGTATTGCCAGTGAGGTAAAGCGCAATAAAAGTGCCGCCCATAACCAAAGGCATAAATAGCGCAGTTACTAATGACGCTCTCCAGCTAACTAGCAGAAATAGAACCACCACAATAATAATAAATCCCGCGACAGCATTACTCTCTAAAGAGAGAATCTGTTCTTCGACAACTTCAGCTTGATCACCCGAAGTGCTGATTGTGTAGCTTGCTAGATCAGATAGATCCTTATTATCAGTTATTACTTCTTGAATAGCCTCAGACAATTGCACCGTAGAAACGTCATCCTTCTTGATAATGCCGATACTAATTGCGGGTGCAAAATCCAGACTACCGTCTTCACCACGGATAGCTAAGCGAGAGAATTCCCTTTGTAACGACACTTTCTCACCGGTAAGTGGGTTTAATTGCTCATTTAACTGTGTTTTCACAAGTGCGCTACTAATTCCAGTCTGCTTACTGAGTTTATTGGCGAGTACTCCTGCTGCTTGTTCTAATTCAACTACATTTGCACCGGGCTTGGAGACATTGACTAACATGTCATTGACACCGTCATAACTAGTAGCATTGATTACCTGGAAATCAAGTTGGACGTTTTCAGGCAGCTTTAATGCTGTCACTTGCTGTTTCAATTTATCGAGTTCAGCTTGGGGGTCGGAATCTTGCTTAAACTGGATGACAAACCTAGCGAAGTTAGGCTGAGCAACGGTGTTGACACTAGAAATAGAGTCTAATCTGTTTATTACTTCATCGATAGGCTTGGAAACTACTTTATCTACCTCTTGCGCATCCCCCAAATAGACTGCACTTACAAAGCCGACTGGGAAGCTAATGGTGGGAAAACCCTCGCGAGGTAAAAATACTAAATAGCTAAGTGCCCCTAAGACCACAATTGCTATGGTAACTACTAGAGTGATTCTGTACCTAGTGATAAACCAGCCAGTTAAGTTTGTGAAGAATTTCTGCATACGATAAACAAATTAACATAAATAAGTAAAATTTGAAAGGTTGACACTCTGCCGTGCAATTGGAGCTGGGGGGAATTGAACCCCTATTTCACCCATGCGAAGGGTGTGTTCTACCGTTTAACTACAGCCCCGTTTTCTATGTGCAATTCTAACAAATCCCGGTACTTACAGTATAATGACTATTAGGTCAGATAACTAAATTATTACCGAAATAATAAAAATACAATGTTACAAACTAGAAATCTAGACATGGACAATAAGCAAAAGTTAAACAAATATAAAACCGCCCCCAAAGAACTCTCTAAGTCTAAGCTCAAAGGACGTAAGTCCGAGTTGACTACTGAGAAGGGTGTAATTGAGATCGAACTATTTTGGGATGAGGCGCCTATTGCGGTATCGAACCACATTTTCTTAATAGAGGAGAAATTCTACGACAACTTGATTTTTCACAGGCGAGAAGAGGGGTTTGTAATACAGGGAGGCGACCCTATGGGAGCCGGCTTTGGCGGCCCTGGCTATCAGTTTGAGGACGAGCCAGTTCTACGCGCTTATACCCGCGGGATTGTGGCAATGGCCAATTCCGGACCCGACACCAACGGTAGCCAATTCTTTATTATGCTTTCAGACGTGCCTTTGCCACCGCTCTATACTATCTTTGGACAAGTGACCAAGGGGTTAGATGTAGTAGATCAGATCAAAGTAGGCGATCGAATCCTGAAAGCTAAGATTAAGAAGTAGTAACAGGTATATCTGACAATCCTCGTACTCTGGTCAAATAACTGAGCTGTAGGTGAATTGAAACTCAACTTGAATAGCTTGTATGAAACTGTGTATAATACAGCTAATATATATAAGGAGTTTCTTATGAATAGGGAAATCGCATTAGTCGGGCCTTTCTCCCAAAACCAAAGAGGGGTAATTCAAAACGGCTTAAATCAAGCTGGCCTATTGGTTAATGCCTCAATTCACGATGATGTGACAACTGTTCCACCAGAGTCTCTAGTGGCAGTTAGAGGAGGCGTCCGAATTCCTGCGACCAGGGATGATCTGAAGTTAGTGGTTTCTGGTGGCAGAGGGACTGCTAACATCGATCCTCTAGAAGGTAGAAGAATCTATGATTGCAGAGGAGAAAATGCACCCGAAACTGCATCACATGCGTTAGCATTGGCAATTGACTTATATAATCGTAAGAACCACGAAAAAGCATTATCATCTTCAGATATACGTGTAGGAGTGATTGGAGCGGGTCATGTAGGGGCAAATATTGCCTTGTTAGCCCACAAACTAGGGTTCCAGGTAAAGCTAACACAGAGGCACGGGAAAGGAATTCC
>CALFHW010000183.1 GCA_937876695.1 uncultured bacterium | reverse complement strand
GTAGCTGCCAGTTTCCTGACAGACTTACTGACTACTGTGCAAATTTACCTGTCTCTGTCAGCAACATAGACAGCGCCTTACTGGAAGTGATTATAGAATCAGTCTGCACCGCGTTGTTGAACGCTAACTGTTCAGGGCCGAAAACCTGCTCATCAGTAATAGTACGCAGCCCATATACGTATCCTAGTGGAGGCACGCCGCCTACAACCAGCCCAAACTTCTGTAAAATCACCTCTGGCGTCTCAAAAGTTAGTTTCACATTCTTATCCTGATTGCTTAGATAGCTCTCTACTGCCTTGATGTCTAGCTTTTTATCTGCAGGAATATTCACCTGATAGTTTTCGCCGGTTTTTTTATCTTTCAAAATCAAGGCCTTAACCCCGCTGGAGAGTGGTAGGTCTCTAACTCTAGCAGCATCTTCGCTTGTAGGAGTTGGCTCATGGGTGATGACCTGGAAATCAGCCTCGGTCCTCACCAACTCCATTTTCACCGCTGCCTTGATGGCTTGCTCGCCAAATACCTGTTTCTTCTTGATCTGCTGACTAGCAATTCTCTTTGTGTCTGATGGGAAGAGGGAGGCCTCACGGATGTTATCAAGGCCTAGCGCAAGCATAGTAAACCTCTCAAATCCAATACCGAAGCCGCCGTGCGGCGGCATCCCATATTTGAAGATAGACAAGTACTCAGCAAAGCTCTCGGGTTTCATCCCCTCCTTCTCGATTTCAGCAACTAACTTCTCGTAGTTATCTACTCTACGGCCACCTGAGACAATCTCAGCGTCCCTACACAGCAAGTCAAAGTTCTGATACTCGCCTGCCTCGTCTTTGTAGGCGTAGAATTTGCCTTTAGGGTAGTTAGTGACCACTATAAAATCACTCCCGTGGTTTTGCTTGGCCCATTTGCAAAGAAGTGCCTCGTGCTCGGGTGAAAAGTCATCTAGGCCTGTATAGTCTTGTCCGGTGACCTCTGCCAGCACTTTCAGCGCTTCACTGAACTTCAAGCGGGGGAATCTAACTTCCGGTGCGGGGGTTACTACTAGTTCCGTTCCTAACAAAGCTAGTTCCACCTGACATTTAGCTTTTACCTGAGAGAGCATAAATCTGACCACAGCTTCCAAATGCACCAGAATATCATCGATCCCCTCTATAAAGCCAATCTCGAATTCGTACTGCACACCTTCAGTCAAATGCCTTCTGGTATTGGAGTTCTCGGCTCTAAACCACTTCTGCATAGCAAATACTCTCTCATAAACCCCCACTAACATCTGCTTATACAGCTGACTGCTCTGCGCTAGAGTCGCCTCACCGCCGAAGTAATCCAACTTGAAAATCTCTGCTCCTCCCTCAGAGCTAGAGGCTGTCATAGCTGGGCCAAAATACTCAGTAGAGCCAATTGAAATCATATACTCCCTGTACGCCTGTGCCATTACGCCTTGGATTTTGAAGATCGCCGCTTGTCTAGGGTGCCTGAGTGTAAGCGCCCTGTTTTCTAGCAGAGTATCCAGATTTACCTTGAGCTCTGGCTTGCTGATATCTACTGGCCAAGCCTGAGTCACTTTATTGATAAACTTTACCTGCGGGCTTGCGAGCTCCACTCCTAGGTCGGTCTTATCTGAGGCGACTACTTGTGCCATCACTTCCACCACTGTACCGGTTTGCAGCCCTTTTAGCTCTTTTACTAACTCGCCATCCTCTACCACCACTTGCACAAAGCCGCTGCGATCTCTGAGCACCACAAAGGCGATTTTTCCCATAAGGCGAATATTGTGGACCCAGCCCTTTACTTTGACCCTGCTGCCTACTTTTTCTGTAAGGCTAGTAATTAGAACTCTGCTAGTTACTTCTGGACTTTCTGACATGTTGGCGATAGTTAAGATAAATTAAAAAAAGTCCCCTGTTAGGGGATTATTAAACGGCAATAACAACCCCTAGTTAACTAGTTTGAATTGTTATTATTATTTGTTTGCTGCATCATACTGCGCAATTATAACCTATTTTCTATGGAATTTGTTAAAACAGTTTTTCTACTTGGTATAACTCCCACCTTTTAGGTGATCACAAAATCTATACAACTGCTCCCACAAAACTACCTGCGCAAGCTCGTGGTTCATAATTAACTTAGAAAGTGATAGGAAGTTGATACCTCCATTCTCGTTGCCATTGGCCTTACCTTCTGACCTTACCCAACCGCTAGCAGTGCCGATTACGAAGTTCACATCCTCTGCTGCATCTCTTTTAGTTTGCAACATGCTGATCAGCCCAGCTGTATCATACTCTCTACCCCACTCTGCTAGCAGGAAAGTATTTCTGGATGGTAAAGCTAACTCGGCAATTACCTTATCTGGCTGTAATTTACCGCTGGCGATGTGTTTGTATTTATCAAATCTGGTCTCTTTAATCTCCACCAGTTCAAAACTGACTGCGGGCGTATTTCTGCAGAGGCCTCGGTAATACTCCACCAGCTGACTGGCGGCAGCTGATTTAATCTTACCCAGGCTGTAAATGACGACTTTCATAGTTAATTATCGCACAAGGGAGTAAAAATATTGTATAATCTTGGGAACACGCGGGGCTTTAGCACAGCTGGTTAATGCGCCTCATTTGCAATGAGGAGATCGGGGGTTCGATTCCCCCAAGCTCCACCAGTTAAAAATCATCTGGTATAGCCAACAACAAATTCACACATTTTACCCAAACTGTATGTCTGTATAGTTCGAAATCCCTTGGAGGTAGGCCCTGCCTTGATTCATATTTTGACTTATCTCCAATGAAGTTATCGAAAGTAACCCAAGTGTTTTTATCTTTGGCGCTATACGGGACAGAGTCGAATATGTCCAAAATCAACCCTGCACTTAACTCAAAAGCGAAACTCGACCTGCCATTTTCAATCACACTAATAATCTTTGGCTTGACTCGGTGTTTAAAGAGATCTATATGATCTGTATAGTACTTAATTATGGAATACATCATGGAAATATCGTAATTGTAATCACATGTACTATTATCCTCTGGCATGACACAATGACTGCCATCCCCGGTGAGGTTGTCACAAATTTCATCTGGTCCATGAGTTACAGCGACAAGATCCGATTCGCCCAGATTTAAAAATCTTAGGTTAACACTTGCTTGGTTTCCTACAAATTCTTGCGCTGCTTCTGGGCTGCCTAATATATCAACGTCATTATAATCATTATTGATTAATACCCACTGTAATTCTTCCGGACTTAAATCTTTTAAACCTAAAAACTCAGTGTATACTTCCTTATAGCTTTCGTCATCGCCGTAATTAAATCTAAATAGTGCTTCAGCCTCTTGTATAGCTGTTTGCTCATTGTTTTGACTCAATCTCGCTAGATTGTATAACCACCAAAAGTCACCCAAATGGTGCGCCCTTATTCGAAAGTATTTTTCTAGTGGATCTGTTTCACAACAACTCACAAGTTCAGCAGCCATATATGGATTTTAGAATTAAGTGAGTGGATTATAATATAACTTGGTTGAATACTGCTACTATAGATCTATAAATGCCAGATAAACCTTTTCATCAATTCATAGTTGCGGGCGTGCCGACGGCGGGGAAGTCGACTTTTTCGCGTGAACTCATCAAGAAGTACTTTGTGCAGCATATTTGTATCGACCCGATAATTGAAGGTTTTGAAGATGTATTCCCGCAGCTTGGCATCACACACGACGCTGATAATCTTAATGACCACCTAAAGGTCTGCCAGAATTTCAAACCGTTTTTGTTTCGGATGATAGAATCCCTCAAACATGACGATTTCGTATTCGACGGATTCAGATTGCCGTTTGAAGATCTACACGCCACCTATCCACACCTTCAATACTTCGTTTTTGGCTACCCAAATTCTACACCTCAGGAAAGACTTGATTGCGTTCGCCAGTTTGACCTATCAAACTGGACAAACGAAATGAGCGATACTGAACTATTAAATACGTTTGAGTTTTTCATTGAGGAAAGTAAAAGGCTCCAGAGGATTTGCCAACACTTAAACATCCCGTTTTATGACACAGGGAAAGATTATCTGCCAAATATTGAGGCTGCGCTGCAAATTACCCGCTAAATGGGAATCTCTGCCTCTTATACTACGCCCTATAGTTCTGCCTTTGGGGGATCACCCCTCGCACTCCTCCTCTTGGATCGGCTGCGTCGTTATCATATCTAGGAATGATATGCCAATGTAAATGGTGAACTGTTCTCCCAGCAGAAACTCCGTCATTTACTCCATAGTTAAATCCTGAAGGTTTATTATCCCGTTCGAGTTGCCCCAAGGCAGTAGTAATATACTCCTGGGATTTTGGATTGTCGGCAGTTTTGAGCATCTGGGTGTATACTTCGGTAAGATTCAATTTCTCTAGAATCACATGGGCGTGTTTTATGGCTTTATTGAGATCCATCCAAGCATCATCGCTGAGATCTAGCAATGACAAGGTGTGATTAATTGGCACCACCAACATATGACCTGGATTTACTGGGAAGTTATCCAAGAAAATAAAGAAGCTGTCATTCTGCCACAGTTTCCTCTCTGAGTTTTTGATTGTGCAAAAGATACAGTCTTCGCTGTTCATTGTTTATCCCGGCAAACTTATACCTACTCTACCACCCCGTCAATCGTGACATCGGCATTGAAAGTATAAGAGTCATATTCTTGCTCGGTGTCAGTGTTATCAAAAGAGATACTGACTTTCCAGTATGGTTTAAAGGCATTACTTTCACCTCCAGTAAACGAAATCTGACCGATGTTGACTAGTCTCATCTCCACTGACTTAGGCTCTTTGTCGGCAAGACCTTTGGAAATTATCTCAGCTTCGGATTTTTTGTAAGCGATATCGTAAGTTTTCCTGCTGTCGGTCTTTTTTAGAGCCTCCCCCAGATCAGTTAGGTTATGAAATCTACTGTCACCATATAGCTCTGACTTATTTTTTTGAGCACCATTTACACTGTCAAAACTAATGATAAAACCCTGATCTTCTTTGACGTTGTATTTACCGAAGAAACTGTTGCCTGCTTCTGGTGTAATTTGAGCGGGGTCGGTGACGTAAACATAGAGCCACTTCTTTACCACGCCGTCTAGCGTATCTTTGGTAAGATCCTCGGGTCTGTCATCCTTACCAATAGTAAAGTAGAGCGCGCTTTCACCCTGATCATCTGCCACTGTGACCAATGATGCAGCTGGCGAGATAGACTTGGCCAGAGCATCGACTTCCTGGTAACCTGCAGCAGCAGTGATCGCTTCGTATTTTTTCTGGTTTGGCTGGGCTCCAGTGGGCGCTGATACTGGCGAATTACCTGGATTTGAGGAAATTGCCACGCCTATAAGCGCGATGGCGCCAAATAAACAGCAGAATAAGCCGATGATGAATAAAATTACTAAAATAATTGTTTTCTTAGACATTAATTTACGTATTTATAAGTAAGCTACCAAGAGTATAGCAGAAAGGCTTCAGGCATATGATATACCTTCCTAGGTGGTATAATCAGCTATGTCAGAAATACAGGCGGTTGTAACATTTATTCATGATGGTGTATATGGAATACATACTGGAGCTGGAAGAAGCAACCAACGCTTCCTGCAAACCGTTATCTCGAACAAAAGTACAAGTGATCTTACTGTCTCGCCTATCTATACAGCAGTAGAGAATCCTAATTATATGCCCGACTGGTATCAACAAAACCTAATGCTTTTTGAGAAGGCGAATGCCAGACTAAGACCGATAATGAACGGAGCGGATGGTCTGGAGCTATACGGTTATCCAGCAAATTGGAGGGAAGCTTCAACTAACGCCTCCGAAGTAGTTGCAGAGATAAAGATTGCAGGCGGAGAAGTATTGGTATGCAGTTTTGACACACCATTTATCTTTTTAACAAAACAGTTAGCTCATTTAGAAAATGTCCGGCATTTACATATTCCTAGAAGCACAGGTCTTCTGCATGATCCAGCTGATACACAACGAATCGACTTCGAACGAGAAGCATATGGCGTTAGTAATTTTACCAATAATACCTTAGTCGGTGCGACAAGTCGGTTTATGGCCCAACATTTGGTTAAGGACTACGGGGTGAATGAGGAGAGAATTGTACCAATTTATAACGGCATACTCCTTGCAGAGAAGGAAAAAATTTCAGAGGAGCAGTTAATTAAAACCCTAAATGAAGTTGGCATAGGTGAGAATGAGCCTTTTATTTTAGCTTATGGACGGGCACATGCATATAAAGGCTTTCACGTGCTACTAGACGCACTACATAAGCTAGGAGGTAAAGCACCAAGATGTGTGATAGTAGCCGCTGCTGCCCACGCCAACGATAGTTACATTGCTAGACTCAAATATATGGTTGAAAGCCTAAAATTGAATGTCTATTTACATGATAAGTTTAGCATTCAACTTCCTGAGATTTTACAACAAGCACCAAATCTTAAAGCAGTTGTGGTGCCATCGTTACAAGAGCCCTTTGGGCTAATACCCATTGAGAACTTCGCGAATCCATATTCATGTGCACCCTTGATCGTATCAAATACTGGTGGTTTAACTGAGCAAGTAATTGACGGTGAAACCGGATTTCTCTTTGAAGCTGGCGATTCAGATGCGCTAGCGGAAGTGCTTTTTAGGTCACTTTATATTGTTGAAAGTGACCTCGAAAGGATAAAAGCGAACGCATACAGACATGTGAGACAAAATTATGACTACAATAAGAACATTATTGCAGCGCTAGATATTATGGGTTTTACAAAATGATAGATAAACTAGATTTCTTAGTTTCCAGCGGTCGACCGACTGAATTGCCGAGTGAACAGAAAACCCGGGTTGCAAATGAACTTGTTCGAGTAGAGGACCCGTTGCTGATAGATGACAAACTGGATCAGATCAAGAATCAAATTGCATTAAGAGATGCACAATCATTGGCTGAAATAATTAGCATTCATACGCCAACCATGGCTACCGTTGATAGTTATAGCCTGCCATCAAAAATTGCTGCACTTCGAGACCTAGGATTTCTAGTAGCGGCTTATCATACTATTGAGCCAGACCCACAGATATGCCCCGAAACAACGGAGGTTTTAGTGAGATTAGGTAGCGAACTGGGAATGCCCCCACGTGACACCTTATATACCTACTCGGTCTGGAATCCATCAAACTCTAGGCGGCGCAGTTTTACTAATAGCATGCAAGAAGAGACTTTCATCTCAAGTATTACAGACTGGAGCAATAGTTTGCATGCAGGTTTAATTGGACTCATGGCCCTCAATACTGAGCAGCTAAATGTAACCGAAGATGTGACTGAGGGACTTGCATATAGTTTCAGACAGATGCAACAGGCAATGGTGAATGTGCGTCAGTCTATTACAAGTGAATGGTTTTACCAAACTCTACAACCATACTTTAAAAACATTTCTATCGCTGGAGAATCATATGAACCACCCAGTGGCGCCCATATGAACTTACTACTAATGGATCATTTATTGTGGGGTGCAGATAGCACTGATACAATTTATACTAATTACCGCAACCATAATCTTGCCTATTTACCGGAGGGGTATAAAAGATTAGTTACAGAAGAAAATGCATCCTCAATTTATACACTGCTGAAAACGAAATATGAGGCTGGTGAAACCCCCGCCAAGCATGTGCTTTCTACATTACTAGATATTTCTACCGCAATCGTCAGTTTTAGAAGAGTTCACCTAGCACTTGCCAAAGAGATGCTAGAAATTAAATTTCCTGAGGGCATCCCCCCTAATAACAAAGAAATGCTTAAATTAACTGCACTTATTTCAGGCGTTAGCGAGATTCGTAACCTAATAAAATTAATCCAGACCTAGTGTATTATGAGTGCTGAACTAACAAAATTTCTTTCTTGGGATAATCTTCATTCATTCGTAAAAGGCAGTCTTCCCGTTTTACTCGAGGAGGCATTTGCAAATCGGGATCATGTAACGTCAACTGCGTCAGCACTTGTGGAGAATCTAAATTTAGAATTCCTAGGAAGTCCTAGCGTTGAAAATAAAGAGATATTAAGTGCACGATTAGACTTGCTTTTCCTTGAGCAAGGATTAGCGCATCGTGGGATAAGGTTGAGCGATAAAGCTTTCGGGGTTATAGGTGATGTCGTTACAATGTCTGACAGGCCACCCGGCCTCACCTATGAAGATTTAATCTTCAGCAATCCTAGAGATGCAATACGGGTGTTCACCTCAGGACAATTAGCGGTGGAGGAGAAGTTATTTTATGAAGGCCATATGCAAATTGAAGATAACTTCGGCACAATGATCGATATTCTTTACCATCTTCGTCAGCAATTAAGTGATAAGGATAATGATACTCCCGAATATCCAGAGTTGAATGAAGTAGCCACGTTATTGACTGAAAATATGGAGTCTATGGCCGCTTTCTATAACATTATCCAGCCCGAGAGCTTTGCAGTATTTAGCCGCTTCCATGAACGACACCCTTACCGTGAGGGCGCAAAGGGCGCAGGCGGACAGTTCTCGGCATCGCTACCGTTGGTCGATATTCTTCTAATGGGAGATCAAACGCCTGTCGAAATTAGAAACTATTGGAGTAGAACGATGAACTATATGCCCAAAAACGGCGCAATTCTTTTACAAGAAGTAATTACATATATTGATAATGCTGGTGGCAAAGGACTAGGTGAGTTGTTACCGAATTCTAACCAAATTCGAAGAATTGACAGTCTATTAAGAGGTCTGAGGGCAAGACATTACCGTGCAGTAAGCACGCATATTCCTGAGATAGCTATAAACCCAGGAATAACTACAGCGGGGGAGCCTACCAATCAGTTTCTAAAGACTAGAATCAAGCTCGATCATTCCGATAGGTAATCTGGTAGTTGTTGACTACTAGATTTTCGTCAACAATTCTTGATTGGATCAATTTTAATCTTAATGCCTCATCTATATTTGATATCCCATTCCCATCAACCAGAGTTGGAGTTGTATAACCACCAATTATGAAAGGGAAATATGCGACTACCAATTCATTCACTATCTTACTCTTTAGTAACAAATCATTAAAATTGCCTCCACCTTCAAACATCACCCTATCAAAACCTTTGGTTTTTAGATAATCTGTTAACCCATTAAAAAAGTTCTCCCTTTGTATGTTAATTACAACACATTGACGCTCTCGTCTATATCTTGCAATTTCATTTTCATCTTGAATAGTGGTGAATACTATACTCTCAACTGATCCGTCGAAAAATTGCCTCTCTGCTGGAATTATGAGGTTTCGGTCAATCACAGCTCGAATTAGTTTTGAGTTGCTGGTAGATTTCAGCGAGGAGTTATCGTATTCTATTGTTTTACGACTCACGATTATGATATCAGCCCACTCTCTTAGCTCTCGAATTGGCTGCCCCATCTTTTCTGTAAGGAGCTTAGCAAATTCTTTACTGCTCCGGCCTTGTCCAATAGTCACCTTGCCGTCCACTGAAACACCGACTAAAAGTTTAACCTCCATATTTACCAGTATTAATAAGTTTTTTGTTTGTAAAGCGCTCAATCCAACTACTAGGACCGTTTTGCCCGCTTTTACGAATTCCCCCCCAAGGGCTGAAAATATTTATATCAACGGGATTAACATTAATGTTAATCCGACCCGCATTGATCTTGTGACTAAGAAGATCTATGGCCTCCTTGGAATGAGAGAATATTGAAAAGCCCAAACCATGCCTGTTGTAAGTATTATATAGACTCAGCGCTTCATCAGCATTTGCAACAGATTTTAGCCAGCAGACAGGAGCAAATGCGGGTTCAGAAACCATCTCACTCTTTAAGTCTTTCAGTTCAATCAGAATCGGCTTGGACTGATTAACGTCCCCCTTGCTAGAAGACCAAAGCAGCGACCCTATGTCCGAAGTCTTTTCCATGGGGTTTCCAATATTCAATTTTTGCAAACCATCTTTCATGCCATCAACTAGCTCTTTGTAGATAGACTTGTGAACAAGTATCCCTCTAACTGCATCGCACATTTGCCCGTTGTGCTTTGTAAAAGAATTCACTAATACTTTTGACAACTGCTCAATCTCCTGAGCTGGTAGCTCATCTACATATGCCCAATCATTCCCTTCATTTTCAGGTATAAATTGGGTTGAAGAATGGCAAACCTTTTGGAGTTGCTCATTAACAATGGAACTGCCAAAGGATAACGCCATATTAAATTCACCTGATGCTAATAACGACTGCGTTCCTTCCTGGGAGGTCAACACAATACTCACCCTTGAAGCAGGCATACCCGCAGCTAGTAGCAGCTCTGTTAGCTTATGAGGCACAGAAGGGGTCTTTGAGGATGGTTTTACAAATACACTATTTCCACTAATTAGAGCTGATAACACAGTCACCACAAAAAGCACCAAAGGCTCATTTGCCGACAACAAAATTAGAATTCTACCTTTAGCTTCTAGTTTATACTCCTCACTTTCCATCCTATCCTTATAGACGGCCACTCCTTTAGTGAATTCTATGACTGCTCTAATATCGTCTTGGTGATACTTAATAGGACTACCCGTTTCTTCAGCAGCTAACGAAACCAATTCTTGAGCATGATTTTCCAGTAAAACTGCAAAATTACTCAAGACCTTGTCCAACATTATATTGTTATCGTCCGTATGCCTATGATGACTAGTCCCAGGCAATCTCTCCAATAATTGAATTAGTGCCACTGCACGCGAAGTATAAGGGTTTACTACCTCCTGGCTTCTGCCACCATCTACTTTCAATCCATCAATTATTGAAATCAATTGCCGTTGGCTCATGAAATCTCCCTTCTTAAGTCTTGAATATATTTAAGTTTACCACTACCCATGTTATCAATTTCTTCTGCACTAAGTATATCCACCTCTATGCGAATTCCGAAACGCTTTAATAGTTTGGCTGCTATATAAGTGCTAAAACTGGCTAACCTCATATCGTTTCTATTTATCAACTTCAACAGCATGTTTTGATCCGACATACTGCCCTGAATTTGTAATGTCCAGAAGTAGGGATCGACATATCCACCCAGCTCCTCGAGAAAAGCTTTTATATCATTGGTCTGTATCTTACTTCCTTTATAAAAAATTGTGTCGTGAACTCGCTCTTTAAATCTAGACAATCGTGGCATTGTTCTTCCACACTTGCATGTCTCATAGTTGATGCTAGTTATATCCCCAGTCCGATAACGAATTAAAGGCGACGCCTCTCTTTCAAGTGTTGTGAGTACAAGCTCACCAGATTCACCAGGTTCACATGCCTGTAGCGTCTCAGGATTAATTATTTCGGGATATGCATAATCAGCTAGTATGTGTAGCCCATTCTGATATGCGCATTCCCCAGCAAGTCCTGTATTAATTTCACAGAGTCCGTACTGGTCATACATCTTGACGTTAAGGCTCTTTTCAATATAGTGTCTTTGATTCTCAGTAAAAGGTTCGCCACCTGCAATAATGTTCTTCAGATTAAGATTTGTTTTGACATGGCTACCAGAGCTAAGCTTGTTTATCATATATAGGTAATAAGATGCCACGCTTGCCACCGAATCAACCTGAAACATGTCTAAGTAATTTAGTGTCTTTTCTGCAGGACTATGACTTACAGGAACCACAAAGGCTCCGATCTCTTGAATAGCATAATGATTAAGCAGGCCTGCTGAAAACATTCCGTATGAGGCTAGCATTCCGAAAGTAGTTTCCTGTCTTACACCTTGCATATACCAAGTTCTAGCCAAATACGTAGAACTTTTTTTGAGGTCCGTGTCAGTCCAGAAGGAAGGTGAGGGCTTATTTGTAGTCGCGGAGGATAAATGAACTTCAACTACTCTTTTCTTGTCGGTAGCAATCAAGTCATCCATATTGGCATTGATTATCTCTGATTTACTTGTTAATGGCAGTGATTGAATATCTGATAATTTCTTCAGTTTCTGGATCTTATTTTTCCCGAACTTTACTTGATAAAAAGGAGAATACCTATGTGTATAATTAATGATTTTGTTTAGTTTTAAGAGTTGTAGCTTTTCCAGTTCTTCAGTGGAAATGGTCTCTACCTTTTCGTTCCAAAATTTATTACTCATTTGAGATCTGGATTACTTCGTTAAGCTTTACTAGTGCTTCGCCTGAGTCTATGGCCTTTTGCGCTTTTTTAATTCCTTCTTTCATATCCAGATTATCAGAAGCCACGCTTATCAAAGCTCCTGCATTCATAACAACAACTTCATAAGCTCCATCCTTGATCTCCCCTGATAAGGCCCTCTTCAATATTGACACATTGTCAGAGACTGAATTTCCTTGCTGAATCGCCTCATATTTATGTGTCTTAAAACCAAAATCTTCAGGAGTAATTGTATATGTTCGAATGCTGCCAGTAAAATTATCAGATACCTTTGTGGGGCCGATGTTCGAAATTTCGTCCAGTGTTTTACCGCGTAGATCAGTGCCTGCAACTACCATAAATCTATCCATCCCCAGATCCTGTAATAGTTCAGCTACGAGTTCTGTTTGGCTAAGAGATAGACCAAACAGTATTCTCCTAAACTCCAAACCACTGGCAATTGATAGTACGTAGCTTAATGGGTGAGGGAAAAGGAACTTACCTACATAAAGCTTACCCATTCTTGGAAAATATTGTGAAGCATCGCAAAATGTGAAATTAGTTCTCTCTAGAAGATTTAATACTTTACTTGGATCTAGAATAACATTGAAACCCATATGCTCCAATACATC
This sequence comes from uncultured bacterium, assembly GCA_937876695.1. GTDB lineage: Bacteria > Patescibacteriota > Dojkabacteria > CALFHW01 > CALFHW01 > CALFHW01. The sequence continues at coordinate 828 of CALFHW010000183.1, read as the reverse complement.
AGTGGTCCCAGCGATACTAGACTCAGAACGCGAGCCATTCTTCACTACTTTATATCCTGCTGCTGCTGCGACAATGGCCGAGGCAGTGCTGATATTGAAAGTTTTGAGATCATCTTTACCACTCCCGACTATGCCTGAAAGCTCACTAGATTTTTCATAACTGATAGTCTGACGATCGTAATCCAATACCACCTTGATCAATCCTAGAATCTCCTCCTTTGTTGGACCCTTGGTTTGCAGCGCGCCAAAAAGAGCCCCGAAGCTCACTTCTCCCGCAATACCAAGCTCCTCGTCAAGAATAGATTTAAATGTCGAATATGATTCACTAAAACTAAGGTCTTGTCGCTGAAGAACTTTTTTGATGGTATTTTCAAATATAGATTTGCTGCTCATAAGGCATTATAACCTATATTGGTTGTCACTAAGCGGATTTAGTCTGCAATATTTGGAGAAAACAACCTCAATGTGTATAATCACAACATATTAACTGCCCATTTGATATAAAATATTAGCGCATTAAAAAATGGCTGGTGATGTTCCGGGAAAAGGTGGAATAGAAGAAACAAATGGCGGCGACTTAGGATATGTTGGGGCATCGCACCCAGAACTCCTAGCAGTAGGATTTGAAAAACACGGTTCTATTATTGACTCCAAACTGGGATCAAACCCAACAGGCTTTCCCAGAGAGCTCTCAATTGCATTTTGTACGCACATGCAAAGTGAAGGTGTTACTCCTGATGATATGGGACAAGCTATAATTAAAGCAGGCGAAAAGTACTCTGATGATGTCTTTGGTAAGGAGCCCAAGAAGACATTAATTGACTACTA
>CALFHW010000182.1 GCA_937876695.1 uncultured bacterium | reverse complement strand
AAGTCGTAACAAGGTAGCCGTAGGGGAACCTGCGGCTGGATCACCTCCTTTCTATGGAGTTAGTCCGCTGGAGCACCAATCTCACCGGTGCTCACTCGCAATGAGTCTAAGGCGGACAGGTCGAAACCCTCCTTCCCGGATCAACCGGGAAAAGGGTTGATGTCTCGGAGACGAGCATCCCTCAAATCATTCAATGACGCCGTTGCTTGCGGCGTGCAGCATACAATTTGGCCTTTGCCTTTTCGATGACCGAAAGAGAGCGCGCGGAGCGAACTCCGGGGGCATAGCTCAGTTGGTAGAGCGCCTGCTTTGCAAGCAGGATGTCAGGAGTTCGAGTCTCCTTGCCTCCATTTCTCCTCGGAGAAACGAGGCTAGGCGGCGCATCCGGGATTATCCGGGTCTGTAGCTCAGTTGGTTAGAGCACACGCTTGATAAGCGTGGGGTCACAGGTTCAAATCCTGTCAGACCCATTTCCTTTGCGATACCCCCCTGCGCTTCACCCCGCCCGATCGGATCTTTGACAACTGTATATGGGAAAATAATGACTACAATTTCAACTGAACAATGTTCAGTTTCGTAGGAAAGTCAGAATACAGCGGAGGGAACTAAGCAAACCCCTCTGAAAGCATTTCAAGAATGCTGGAACAAGCTGTTAAGAGCACATGGCGGATGCCTTGGTGCCAACAGGCGATGAAGGACGTGATAAGCTGCGATAAGCTCCGGTTAGCGGCAAATACGCATATTACCCGGAGATTTCCGAATGGGGTAACCTGGCCGGGGTAATACCCGGTCGTCCCGCTCTGAATACATAGGAGCGGGTTCGCGACACCCGGTGAAGTGAAACATCTCAGTAACCGGAGGAAAAGAAAGAGAATCGATTCCGTAAGTAGTGGCGAGCGAAAGCGGAACAGCCCAAACCGGGGCCTTTGGTCCCGGGGTTGTAGGGCTCCGATGTGGGATGGATGACGCTAGATCAAGTGTGTGGAAAAGCACTCCAGAGAAGGTGAAAGGCCTGTGATCGAAAGCCGAATCTGCCCTAGGATGTCCCTGAGTAGTGCGGCACACGTGGAACGCTGCATGAATCTACGCCGACCACGGCGTAAGGCTAAATACTAGTTGGCGACCGATAGTGAACCAGTACCGCGAGGGAAAGGTGAAAAGTACCGCTGTGAGCGGAGTGAAATAGTACCTGAAACCATGTGCTTACAAGGAGTCAGAGCCCCCTCGGGGGTGATGGCGTGCCTTTTGCTTAATGAGTCTGCGAGTTAGTGTTTGTAGCAAGCTTAAGTCCTTCTGGGACGGAGCCGTAGCGAAAGCGAGTCCGAATAGGGCGATTTAGTTGCAGGTGCTAGACCCGAAGCGGAGGTGACCTACCCATGGCCAGGTTGAAGCGTGAGTAACTTTGCGTGGAGGACCGAACTGGTGAACGTTGAAAAGTTCTCGGATGAGCTGTGGGTAGGAGTGAAAGGCTATTCAAACCCCGTGATAGCTGGTTCTCCTCGAAATGCATTTAGGTGCAGCGTCGCATGCTGACTACCGGGGGTAGAGCACTGAATGAACTAGGGCCCATACCCGGGTACCGACTTCAACCAAACTCCGAATACCGGTAGGTGTAGTGCGGCAGTGAGAAAGTGGGGGATAAGCTTCATTTTCAAAAGGGAAACAGCCCAGATCAGCAGCTAAGGTGCCAAAATGACGCTAAGTGGAAAGGAGGTGGGATTACTTAGACAGTGAGGATGTTGGCTTAGAAGCAGCCACCATTTAAAAAGTGCGTAATAGCTTACTCATCGAGTGATCCTGCGCCTAAAATGATTGGCGATAAGCGTCATACCGAAGCTCTGGACGCGCTTTGCGCGTGGTAGAGGAGCATTCCCGGAGCCTTGAAGCAGAAGGGTGACCGACTGTGGAGTTCCGGGAAGAGAGAATGCAGACATGAGTAACGATAAGAGAGGTGAAATCCCTCTCCGCCGTAAACCCAAGGTTTCCTGGGCAATGTTTTTCATCCCAGGGTTAGTCGGGTCCTAAGTCGAGGCCGAGAGGCGTAGGCGATGGACAGCAGGTTAATATTCCTGCACTTCCTGGCCCCAAAGCACCGATGACACAGGCTGGAGATCAACTAGGTGATTGAATTCCGAGGTGCGGCTACGGCCAATCCGTATTGATCAAAGGACTGTCAAGAAAAGTCGGTGTGTCGTGCTAAGGGAACCCGTACCGTAAACCGACACAGGTGGGTGGGTAGAATATACCAAGGCGCAAGAGTGAAACCTGGTTAAGGAACTCGGCAAAATAGCCCCGTAACTTCGGAATAAGGGGTGCCTGCTTCGGCGGGCCGCAGTGAAATGGATCAACCGACTGTTTAGCAAAAACACAGCATTCTGCGAAGACGCAAGTCGATGTATAGGATGTGACACGTGACCAATGCCGAAAGATTAAGGCAAGGGGTTAGCGAAAGCGAAGCTCTGAACCCAAGTCCCGGTGAATGTCGGCCGTAACTATAACGGTCCTAAGGTAGCGAAATTCCTTGTCGGG